>NZ_AP046128.1:0-102543 GCF_059705345.1 Sulfurimonas limnophila | reverse complement strand
CAAATTTCCTTTTTGGATTTAATTTGATGAAATTATAATATTTATATTGTGTTTTGTGATTATATTAGTTAATTGGGGTAAGTGTTTTTGATGAAATCTCAACTTCTTGATTTAGATAATCTCCAATAATCCATTTGCCATCATCGACTTTTACGAATATAAAGTTACTTGTTTGAAGTAGATTATTTTTATCTACATACGGAAGCATTAGAACTCTAAGTACTTTATCAGGGGTCTTCAAAGGTACGATTGGTTCTTGTATTAGCTTCGCCAACTCTTCTTTCCTATTAACCTCATACAGTGAATCTGTTCTATTGGTATCTTGCTTTGTTTTAGGGTCGATATAAATTATTTTACTTTTTTCTGCACACCCTTGAAACATCATCATTGCTAAAACAGATGCAAACACAACTCTTCTAATCATGGTTTTTCCTTTCTTGTAAATTCATAAACATCTGATACACTTCCACAATACCCCTCACCTTTTCCTACATTACACTCAGGACATTCTTCATATGGTAGCAACACTTTAGAAGTGCACCCACTTATAAAAATTGATACAATTAGCATTACAAAAATCAATGACTTTTTATTCACTTTTTACCTCCTCAAAAATAATAGGTTTTGTAAAAATAATGTCACATTTTCTACCAACTGCTATCTCTACTATAGGAAACATCTCATCGTTAAGTTTTAAATAATATTCCGCAACTTTTTTTGATGCTTCAGCTGCTCCTCCGTACATTGAACTCTCAAATGCTTTATTTGGATCAGGTGTACTTACAGTTCCATTTGCTGAAGTTGCTACATAGGTATTACTCTGAGTAAAAACTTTTGCCATACCTTCTGCAAAACCTGCGACTAATGCTCTTGCTAGTATTGCTCCTTGCTTACTAACAACTCTTCCGCTTAAACCAATTTTCCCATCTTCTCCTGTTACATAGCCTATGGATGAACCTTTAGATGTTATAGAAGTTCCATCTTTTTTTACACAACTTAAATTTTCTACTCTAAGTATTGCTCTATCACTTGAAAGCTCACCATAACCACTACCTATTGCAACACAATCTTTAATATCTGCTCTAAATTTATTTGGCAAAATAGATTTATCAATAATTTGTATTGCTACAGGATGTGGTGAGCTTTTAGCAGCACCTGAACTTGGAGCATCTAAACCATTTAACAACCTTCCTTTGACAAATGAACCCGCAGGTACAATTATTTGTTTAGGCTTTTTAGTTTCTTTATCTTTTACTTCTTCCTTTTTTTTCTCTTTAATTGGGTCTGCAATAATAGTTAATGTTGATGTTACAGGTACCGTTTTTATAGGCTTAGGTTCTTCAACTTTAGGCGGTTCAAAATTGCTAAAAGCCTGATTCTGGTTAACTTGTGGAGCTGTGTCATTGGTAAATGAATTTATCGATGGGGTTTGCTTTTGTTCACTTAGCATTGACATAATCTCTGCAATATTTTTTGAAAGTTCTTGATTATTTTGCTCTAGCATATTAAGCTTATCCCCATAAGTTTGCTTAAAACTATTTTCTTCAACTTTTACAGCATTATCATATTGAATAACAACATCAGATACTGCTTTCTTTTTGGAATCATCTTGTGTAGCTACATCAGAAACCAAAGCACTAGATATCATAACAACGGTAATCAAAAGTACCGTTAAAGTAGCCATAAATATAAATGATTTCAACTTTTCTGATTTAAACTTAGCTAACACAATAATCTCCTCTTGTAATTATTCTTGAATGAACTTTTGAATATCTTGATTTGTTTCTTTTTGAATAAAACCTGCTTGAAGTGAAGTTGTAAGTTCACTCAACTTAGATTCAAGCTCAATGTTTTTATTTTTTACAAGTTCTAACTCTGATTTCATGCTCTTATATTCTGTAATTAATTTTGAAAGAGCTTTGTCAACATACCTCATTGAATCTTCAAACTCATTAGCACTCAAACTAACACTTAACATACCTACTACAAGTACACTTGATAGAATTTTTCTCATTTTTTACTCCTCACTATTAAAATTATTTAACACATTTTCTATCTGTTCTTTACTCAATTGCTCTTCAGCAAAATCTATAACTTCATTACTCAAATATTTTTTGGAATTGTCTTTGACCTCCTTTTGTTTTTGTTGTTGTATAAGTTCAATTGCATTTGAATATTTTGAACTATTTTGAACATAGTTACTCATTGGATTTGCATTAGTAACTACAAAAAGTCTCGTGGTACTATCTTTCGTCAATTTATGGTTTTCTAACGAAATTGCTAATGGATTTTGTATATATGGTAAAAACATTTTTTCATTTAGCGATACATCTTGATTAGCCTTTATTATTAATTCATCAATTATAAAAGTACTGCCAACATATTTTTTAAACTCAATAAGAGAAAGCTCATCAAACTGAACTTTTGGCTTATCAATAAATTCAAGGTCAAACCCTTCTGGTGTTATCTCTTTATATACTGATTTAATTAACTCTGAAACTATTGTTTGATAATCATTTACTACTTCAATCTCTTTATTTTTTTCAACTCTTTTTTCATCACTTACAGTTTTTAGAATAATAGTCTGAGCCGGTATCTCTTTTGGAACCAATATAAGTGAAAACATTTTGTTATCACAAGTCAAATAAGCTTCTCTTGCAAATGTATTGATAGTTGTACTAAGTATTTCATCGCCTTGTGTCTTATTAATTGGTATCAATTTAATAAAAGCATTTTTCCCATTTTTTTGTATATCAATCTCTTTCTCACTAGAGAAAATTAACTGAGTAAATTCTCCATTTTCACAATATGCTCTATTGATATCAGTCTTTGATATATCTATGTATTTGTATCCTTGTACTTCATCCACTATTGTTTGATTAGGTAAGTTATCTGCAAATACAGAAACGACTATAAGGCTCATTGAAATAATTATCTTTTGATATTGTTTTAATCCCATTACTTAACTCCAAATTTTTTTATAACTAATTGCCCATTTTTTACAATGAAATCAAAATCCATTACCTTTCGCTCTTCACTAACAAATACATTTCCTGTATTTCTTCTCAAAATTCCAGTTACACTAAATTTTCCGTGTTCAAAGTTCACCGAAGTTTGTAAAGGATAAAAAGCTTGATAAATATTATTCTCTTTTATAACCTTATTTTGCTCGATAAAATAGTCTTTAGTTGCCTTAATTACATCAGGATCTTTTGAAATAAAATTTTCTATTGCATTAAATGAATTAGCTACAGTTCCAGGTGATGTAGTAAGTATCGATTGAGATAAATAATTTCCTACTTCTTCAAAATATTTGTTATCTAATCTATTTCCAACTATTTCAAATTTACTAGTAAATGATGGTGGAATGATTATGGTCCTTACATTACTAGCTTGTATAAAAAAAAGTACTCCAAAAGTTACATTAACTATAATCATCAATAATGCAAATACTTTGACTACATCAAGCTGAACACTCATTTTGGTGTATTCACTAAAAAACTTCACTTCACTATCTCCTTGATCCAAAATTCAGGCACCCTACCCTTTAATCCAAATAAGCCTATACTATATGCATAATGTCCTACAAATCCAGCTTGTTTATGGTTTTTCATTTTTGTGATAACTTTTAAAACACCAACCCCTATTGCAGTTGCTATAAATTGCATCTCAGCAATAACTCCAAAGGCAATAATTACCAAAAGGATTAGAAATTCACTCAAATCCCACCATAAAATTTGCATTTCTGCATTCATATATTTAGGTATATATTTTCTTTCCATTTTTTGTCCTGTGAAATAAAGTCTATTTTAACTTCATTACAAAAAACAACTTTTGTTGAGTATTTCTACCCAACAAAAGAAGCCATTGTCGTTAGCAATGAGTTTGATGCCATTTCCCCTGCAATCAATGTATATTTACTATTGATAATTGTTGGTATAGAACCTATTGATAAACCAAGTAAAACCATAAAAATACCTCCTACGATTCCACCTTGTTTAAAAATGATTACTGCTGTACCAATAAAGAATGCGGCAATGATTTTTCCCCATGTTCCAGTTAGTGCATCACTGATATCTGTGTACCAAGTACTTAGTTCTGCACCTCCCGTTCCTGCAAATGCTGCTGATGAAAAAAGTGTCAACAACAAACCAATGAGCAAAAACTTGCTCTTGTGTAATTCCATTTAAACTCCTTCTTGAGAATTATCAAGATGCACTACATGATGTGGCATGTTTGATTGAATGACATTATAATATTTATATTGTGTTTTGTGATTATATTTACTGAGAACATGTAAAATCATCAATCATTTCTTCTATGGCTGATAATTCGCCTAATGTTTTATTAGACATTGTTTGAGGTACATCGCATGAACATTGATCTACTATTGATTCTCCAGCCTCTAAAGGACAAGTATATGAACCACTAATCTCTTCTATACACACTTTAACATTCATCTCATTTCTAGTAGTATTATCTTGGCTTGAGTCTGAATGAACATCAGTATCTTTAATAGATTTTTTAGTAGTACAAAATTTCTGTTTGCAACTTAAATCTGCTGTTGGTAATCCATTTATTGTTGCTTGTGTTCCATCTTTATATTTAAAATGGCCTTTTCCATCAGTATCTAGCTCATTAGTTTGAGTGAAATCTGCTGTGGCTGTTTTACTTCCACAATCATATGTGTATTTTTCATATAAATGTTTGTCTGCGTAGGTAGATAAAATATTTCCTGCACTATCTTTAATTTCTATACCTGATGAGCTATCACAAACTTCATAGGATTTATCAAGCACAATCTCTGAACAAAAAGTTTTATTAAAAGCAGAGCTAACCCCTTTAAATAGAACTTGTTGGCAATCGCTGCCTTTTGAATTACATATTTGTTTTGTTCTAATACTACATGAACTGAAATTGCCACAACTATCAATAAGTTTTAAATCTATTGTATTAGCAACTTGATTTTTCTCAAATTTATACTCTTTAGTGCACTCATTTAAAGACTTATAATTAACACTCATAGAGTTATTTGTTTGTGGTATTGTTGTTGAAGAGTGTACAAGGGCTGCATTATATATAGACTTAGAATTTTGTCCATCTACAGCGGATACTGAGTCTGTGAAATCATTAGCACTTTGTGAATGATAGTAGTTTCTTGGATCAGTATTAGTGTATTTGTTTGGAATTGTATTAGACTGACAAGGTGTTGGATAATTAAAATAAGTTGTACTTTTTTTTAGCCCACTATCCCATTCATTATCACCTGAAATATTGATATTGTTAGCTGATAATATCGCATTAATTCCACCATCAATAGTTTTATATACATTAGAGTCACATGTATAGCCACAACTATTATTGGTGCAAAAACAAGCATGCATCTGCTCTTTTGCAAGTTGAGCAACGGACAATTTACTATTACTAACCGAAAATGATTTATAAATCGGATTACTCCAATCCCCTGTAACAACACCATTTTGGCAAACACCTATTATTCCTGAAATTATCAAAGTATGGTCAAGTGCTTTATCTAAATTACTATCTTGTTTTATTGTTAAAGAGATACTTGATGATGAAACTGAATATGTAGTTGTTAATCCTATAGCTTTATCAAAACATGATATTGCACCATCAAATGTTGTACTATTATCAACTGTAGTTAATGTTCCAGAACCCTGCATAGGATTAAGAGCATTGCTTTTTAATTTTGATTTTGAGTTAAATTTTGAAGCTGCTGTATTACCTAAACTCTTTGCACTTGCTTTAGAGGATGCAATATCATCCGCATAAATAGTTTGTACTAGTATAAATGTTAATATAAATAAATATTTCATTAAAATACCCCGTATTATGGTGTAGCTGTTTTTGATAATGCTGTCATAGTTTGAAGATTATTGTAAAAGTCCGGATTTCTTTTCATCATAACTGCATTTTTAATCGAATTTGCTGCATTTATTGATTCTGCATAAGAATTCAGTTTTTTAGCAAAATTAAGGTCGGCGGCAATTTTCATCTTTACACATTTTTGAAGAGCATAAGAAACATTCTCTATCATTAGCTCTAAATTATGCCCGATTTGATGCTCTTTTATTTGTGGATCATCATATGCCAATGAAGCCTTTGCTTCTTTACTTAATGAGTCATAACTAGATTTTTCTTTTAAAAGCAAATAGTGATAATTTGATATATATTCATACATAGCTTGTGCTGCAAGTACTTCTGCAATTTGACTTGACACTTCAGTAGCAATACTTCTTGTTTCTGGTGAACGAGATAGTGCATTAAAAATTTTATAAACAGGTGTTCTAAATCCGCTTAGGAATTTCAAATCATCTGATGAGTGTGCTGTTCTTGTGTTGATATTGTCTGCAACTTTTCTAACTTTTGGTTCAAATACTGGCAATAGTTGCATATCAGAATTCACAGCAACAGTTGGATCTCCACTTCTATCAAGTAATTTAACAGATAGATTTTCTGATTCTTTTGAACCTAGCCTCCAGGTTAGTAGTTTATCAATATCATCTTTACTTGGAACGGTAGCTCCAAAAGTTCCATAGTTCTCACCTGATGGTCTGCTATATAAAACTATTTCTCCACTTATTGAACGCAAGAAATTCTCCTCTTCATTTAGTGGATTTGATGTATCTTTTCCGATGAGATAATAGAGTAAACTACTATATGTATTTTGGTCCTTTTTTAAAAATCTAACTATTCTTGGAGCATTCGCACCTAAGCCATTTAACCACGGATTAACTTTTGAATCAAAAAACTTTGTGACATTATCTGCTGTAGTCTTTATCCAGTTGGTTGCTTCACTTTTGGTTTGTTCTTGTTGACCTAATCCTGTGGCACTAACTAGTGCTGTTGCAGCTTGGCAACTATCTAAAGCCATATTATTAATCGCATTGGCCATAGACTCTAAAGACTTTAATGTTTCAGAACACTCTTCACAAGCAGCTTTAAGTGCTAAATCAAATGCAACTCCGGCTGCGTTACTCAAAGTTGCTTCTAAAAATTGCACAATTTTATCTGCATCTAAAAATTGAATCGAACCAAATGCTAAATCTATCCCTCCACATCCTGCTTTAAATGATGGTGCTTTAATATTTATCGGGTTTACTGTCATAGTAGGAAAATTCATTTTATATGAACCTCCACTATAATAACCATCCCCTCCTGTTGGACTAACATGGGTAATAGTTATATTTTCAGCATATCTTTTCATCGAATCTGCATAAAGACTACCTGCAAAAATGACTATACTTGCAAATACAGATATTTGTAACTTTCTCATTTATTTAACCTCTTCATTTTTAATCTTTCCTATTGTTTTAAGTCCATAAACAACAGCTTCTACCAAATCTAACAACCCATGAAAACCCGTAGCAATTCTTACTATCTTAGGTTTTGGGTCATTTTCATATTCTCTGAACAATAAAAACATATCAGGGGTTCTCTCAACTTTCATTGCATATGCAAAGTCTTTAAATTTATCTATTTCATAAGTGTCGTATTGAACTCCATACTGCTCTTCTAACATCTTCAATATAGGTTTTTGTTTTTCACAAAAACTACAGTTTTTAGCTGTAACAACCATTACTATCATGTTGTTTTTATACTTTTGAAATATTTCTATTCTTTTTTGAGTATTGATTTCTTTCTCAGTATTAATCGCTGTAGTACTTCTAACTGGAAGTGATGCAACCCATTGAGCCATATCAAAATCTTGTTTTGTTACATTGATAGTTTGGTTCATAAATTCTTTTGCACGATCACTAATATATTTTTGAAGTTTCTTATGCTCTAAAACATTTGTATAAGTAGGATATGTAACTGCAATATCTCTTGATTCTTTTTCAATTTGCTTTACACTTTCTCTTGTCAAACTATCTATAATCTCCCACGGAATATTCACTTCTTTTGGACTAATCTTATATTTTGGTTCGCCAGGTGTTGCTAATTCTTCAACTGTTTTATTCTCATCATCTTTTTCTAGCTTCTTCTTACAGCTTTCTCCCCAAAACCACCCTCTTTGACTATCATCAAAAAAAGCTTTGTCATTTTCATAACACTGGGCAAAAAGTGAGTTAAGATTAAAAATTAAGACTAAAAAAATAGTTGCATATCTATTCGCTGACATTGTTCTTCTTTTTCCCAACCTAAACAATCTTCACCGTGTGGAACAGTTTTTATCTCTTTGTCATACCCTAGTTGCCTAATTGTCTTTACCAAACTTTCAATTCTTTTATCTGACAAAATAAGGTTATATTGATTTGTTCCAGGAGCTGATGCATAACCGTCTATAACAATAGAAGTAACTTTTTTAAAATTAACATTATGAAGTTGCTCTAATGCGTTACTACTTTTTGGAACTTCTGAATTAAAATCAAAAAAAATACTGATTTTATATTTGTTGCTACTTGCTTCAATAATTTTATTTTGTACTATCTTTTGTAATGTACTTGTCGAATTTTCAATTTTTTGCTCAATAACTTTTTTATTAAGAGTAGAAAAATTTTCATTCGCTTTTAAAACATGTGCGTTTTCAATAGTATGAGATAATACAAGTATCTCCATTCCAAACATAGCAATCTCCTTTTTGATGATTGCTAATTATATCTCTTAAATTTTGTTTTGTGATTATATATATTACTTTGTAAGTATTTTAAAAGGAAGGCAACTTTTCAGTCCATATAGCTTTTCTCGCATATCAGAAGTGTATAAATCCTCAAGATTTTTAAATTTGATAACCATTGAATTAGCCTTAAAATCAATTTTGATTTTTTGGATCAATTTATTCTCAATATAAGAATACACTATTTTAGTGTATATAAGTGGTTCTTTTCTAGTAAAAACTCCTTCAAAATACCCTTTTATTTTAATCAGAGACTTTAGCTTTAGTTCTATCTCATCTGTAACTCTAACACTATCGGTTGCCAATAAATTATCAAAATATACTCGACCTCGTATTTGGTTTTTTACTTCTACTATTTCAAACCAATCAATATTTCGATAAATTACTTTGCACTTAAAGATTTTACATTCTCTGGGCATATAGTAGATGTCTTTCAATCTTTTATTTTTTAGGCTTCTAACCTCTTTTTCAAATAAGAATTTAATTCGCTTTGTCATAGTTTTGGTAATTCGTACATTCACAAAAATTGACCTTACAGTACTATAATATGCATATCCATTATCAGTAGTTATCACTTCTTTTTCTAAAATTTTTGATAAAGCTTCTTGAATACAAATATTTGCAGTATATGGATCTATATCATATTGTAAAGCTAATTTTTCAACTGATAAACTTGAACTCTTACTCATCGTCATCACTCAAAAAACTTACTTCATATTTGGCTCTAGTGATTGCTACATAAAGTAAATTTGCTTCTTCTACTAATTTATCTTCATCAACTGTATCCAAATCTTTAAAGTCCTTCATCAAAACTACACTATCCCATTCAAGACCTTTACTTGCATGAGCTGTTGTTAATACTATGTTTGATAAAGGTGAGATTTTTGAAGTAGCTTCTTTTTTTAGTGTAAAAAGATATGTTTTATACCTCTTTGCAATTTTTAAATTTGTTTTGAGTTCTATTAAATCGTAATCCTCTATATAATCTTTTAATTCATCCTCATCACTAAACTTTTTTAAATACTGAAACTCTTTAGATAATTTATCACTCTCTTCATTGATGAAATAAAACAAATTAATAGCTGTTTTGAAAATTTCATTAACATCTCGTGTAATATTTATACCATCTTCTTCATCTTTAAAATTATCTATTAATTCAATCAGTGTAGCATTAGTTCTTGCAATAAAAGCTACATTGTTTATCTCGAATGCTTCAGCTTTTCTTTTTGAACAAAGAAAATTTTTTGCACCCAAATAGTTTTTTAAAACTTTATTTGCTTCATCTACTACAGATGCACTGCATCTAAAAGTGTGTGTTAAAAAAAACTCATTTTTAGCTTTAATCATCTCCATTGCATTTAGACTTCCTCTAAATTGATAAATCTGTTGATATTTGTCGCCAACTAAAATTTTTTGTCCTTTTAAAGCATTGAATATTTTAATAGTTACTGGATTACTGTCTTGAGCTTCATCTAGTAAAAATCCATCATATGCATCAGACAAAAGTTCAAGTGATTTATGATTCATTGAAAAATGTTTCAAATAAAAATCATGAGTGATTTCTATTTCTCTTTTATCCATCTTTTCCCACAAAACTTTAGCATACTCAAAAACTGATGAATGAGCTTTATCAAAATATTGACGCATCTCAATTATTTGATTCGCATCTGATTGGCAAAATCTTTTTAATACTTTTACAATGTCACTACAAATACTCAAGTTAGCATCACTAAGCTCTAAAATTTGTTGTATGCTTAACATGTCATAATCATTAGTTCTGATTTTTGGTTTATCCTCAAGTGCTTTATATGCTAGTGAATGTAAAGTATATACATCAACATTAACACCAAACTTCTTTTTAGCTTCTTTCACTATTGAACTGTTAAATGCAAGATAAAGATATTTTTTATCTATATTGGCTTTTGTAATCTCTATCAGGGTTGTAGTTTTACCTGTTCCTGCAAAAGCATTTATCTTTAGTAGCTCATTTTGCTTCAATTTTTTAGAACACTCTATCACTTCATTTTGTTCATCAGTTAGCACTAGTCCCTCCTAATTAATAATTCCAAAATGATATAAAATATTTTGCATTTTGTGATTATGATTAAAAAAACTAAGTAAATTTGATTACAAAAAGCTTTATTCGTTTAAATATTAGACTATTAAAAAAGCTTTTTCCCATTGATTTATGTTATAATAGTAAATATTCGGCTATGTGATGGAGATAAATAAGATGTACAAATATGAAAAGTATTCCTATGAAGAGTTTATATTAAGACTTCGCTCTATCGAAAATAAGAAGAACGATAGACAGCTTGCTCTGGCGATGGAATTAAGACCAGATACTTTAGCACAAATGAAAATGAGAGCTAAAATTCCTTTTGAATCTGCTATAGGTTACTGTGAAAAAACTGGATATTCATTAGATAAATTATTCTTTGATAAAGAGTATAAAGCTTCTGATGAAAATACAGTCCTACCTCATGAAAACAACAATAAGTTTTACAACTATAAACTTTACAATAGTAATGACTATGTAAGACTTCCTAGAATATCTGCTGGTAACTCTTTAAAAGCAATTGAGTTAAATCATGACATCATGCTCTACGATGAAAATATAAACAAGTTTGATGGTAACGGTTCTTACTTAATCAATACAAATGATGCTGTATCTGCTGTAAATATTTTTACTAAAATTGATGGTGATTATGCATATAACTATATTGGATTTACAATTGCGAATGAATTATCTAAAGAACAACTTGGAAAATTGAATGTGATTGGTAAAGTTATCAAAACTTTTTCATTTTGATAAAGTAGTTAAACATTATACCTATGAAACTAATTCATAGGTTGCTTTGATATTGACTCTTCAACCTCTGCTTTATTAAAAAGCCCTTCATTCTCCAAAGCTTTTACAATAAGTTCTTGTTTAGACTTATTGTACTTTGAGCATATTGCATCGAATACTTTAAAATCTTCAATATTCAATTTAATTACAATAGTTTTAGTTTCATTACTTTTTTGAATGTTCTCTTTATGTTCTGCTTTTATCATATCCAACACACTTTTTTTTGAAGCCATTTAAAATCCTTTATTTTTTATTTTTATTTGTAATCATATACAAAAATATTCTATTTGTGATTTGCGAAATTTTGGCGATGGTTTATATTTCCAAATTTTAATTAGTACCTACTTTGAGCCAATTTTCTAACCTCTATTCGTTACCACAGTATATATACTATATAGGCATAGCTAAATAGTACTCATTTCATAAGTTGAAAATTTTTCAACTAGTAATCACAAATCAAAATAAATATACTAAAATTTCAAGAAATGATTCTAAGGAGTAATTATGGAAGAAAATAAGAAATCTAAAATAGAAGCTACTATCAAAACAATGCTCTATAAACAAGCAAAAGATAAAATTACAAAAGAGGAGGAAGAACTCTCATATAGAAAATTGCATAATCTTTTAGAGTATAAATTGAAGAAGGAGAACAAATCTATTCCCAATGGTTTAAGCTATGCTACAAATTACTATTATAAAAAACACAAACAAAATATCAGAGCAAAATTAAGAAGGGTAAAACAAAATAAATACATAACCAATTTACGAGCAAAATATTCAGATTTGAACATTGATGAAGCCTTTCAATACTTGGCTTTAGATGAAAAAATTTCTATGCAAAGAAAAGGAGATATTCTCTCAATTGAAACATTTATTCAGATTTTAACGAATCGACCTATTCCAAAAAAGAGAAAAAAATTTAAAGCAGAAGAGATGGTAACTGAACTATAAGTGGGCAAATTTAGTGCCCTCCTCTGTTCCTTTAAACTAGTGCTACTTTACCTATAACTTTTCCTAAAAGCCTTATTGTATCTAGTTCATCAGGAACAATAATCTCACTATTATAACTTTTGTTATCACTGATTAATTCTAATGATCCATCAACTTTCAAAGCAACTCTTTTTACAAATAATCCTACATTTGTTGAAACTATAAATATTCCTCCTTTACTTACATCCAAATTATCTTTATCAAATAAAATAACCTCTCTATCGATTAAAGTTGGTTCCATTGAGTCTCCCATAACATTTAATGCAGATATAGCATTAGGGTTAGCATTATTAGATTTATAGAGAGAATCAAGAAGCTTTTTATCAATACTAAGATATTCATAATCCTCATCATAATTAAAACTTCCACCACCAGCACTCGCATTAATTCTTGTAAAGTGTTTTATTCTTGTATATTTTTCAGTTTCTTCTTCTAATGATTTTGGCAGTTGTTCAAACAAAATCCAATTGATTGAAATTTTTCTTTTTGCACAAAATTTTGCTATTTGTTCATACGGAATACCATTTTTTTTCTTTAAATGGCTAAGTGATTCCTTTGACATACCAAGTGCAGAAGCCACATCTTTATCAAATATTTTTCTACTTGGGTGTTCTGAACTCAAAATATCTTTTAGCTTTTCTATAATCTCATTAATGTCCATGTTTCTCCTAAAAATCAAAATTAATTGAATATATTTCAACTAATTAAGCATAAACCTTTTAATTAGTTATATTTTATTCAATTAAAACTTTATTGGAGTTAAACTATATGAAAATACACTTAGATTTAGATTGCTATTTTGTATCGGCTGAGAGAACTAGATACCCTTTTTTGAAAGGAAAAAATGTTGTTGTTGCTAAAGGAAGTGATAAAAAAATCTTCTCTAAAGATAAAAAAGAAGGTGTTATTGTTGGAAGTAATGGAGCTTTTAATAGTGTCTTAGAATTTAAAAATTCATATGATATTAATAACATTTTACAAGCATGGAAAGATGAATTTATTGATGAAAATGGAGAGATACACGGTATTGTAATCGCTAAAAGTTATGAATGTAAACCTTATGGAATAAAAACAGGAACTCCTCTTAGAGATGCGATTCACATGTGTCCTAACCTCATAATCTTACCAAGCGATCATCTTTTTTATGTAGAGCTTTCTCAAAAACTAAAAGCATTTTTAGAGCTTAAAATTCCAGTCCTTGAAACCTATAGTATTGATGAGTTTTGGGGTGCACTTGATGGATGGATAAAAGATGAAGATACATTAGAATTCATAACAGAACTTCGTGATGAGATTATGCAAAAGTTTGATTTACCAATTACTATTGGAGCTAGCAAAAGTAAATGGATTGCGAAGCTTTTAACAGATTGTGTAAAACCATTTGGAGTGATCGCCCTGCCCCAAGAAAAAGTTTATGAATATACTAATAATATCGATGTAAATGATTTTCCAGGTATTGGAAGAGCCATTTCAAAAAAACTTGATTACTACAAAGTTAAAACTCTTGGAGAACTCAGAGACCGCCCTAACCTACTCTACTCATATGGTAAGTCTGGTAGAGACTTATATCATAGAATTTGTGGGACTGATAATGAAAAAGTGATCCCTTACAGTGATAGAAGAGGTATAGGAATTAGTAGAAACTTTAAAGCTATAATCGATAGAAATGAAGTGTATCGAAGAGTGATGATACTAGCAAGGTATCTAAGTTATACTATTGCAAAAATGGGACTTAATCCAACAACTTTTTACTTCAAAATTAGATATGAGTATGGGCTAAGAAACTCTCAATCTATTACCCAGAACAGACTATTTAATGAACGATTTTTGATAGATTTAGCAAAATCTATGATTAAAAAGTTAGATAATCATTTGGGGTATAAAATCCATTATATTGCTATTAGTGCTTCTAATTTTGCAGGTTCTCATAACCATAAAACCTTTTGTTTAATTGACTACGAAAAGGATTTAAAATTTGCCTCTTTAAATGAAAAATTACTCAAAGTTCGAGATAAATATGGGGTTGATATTGTTAAGTATGCAAATGAAAACACAACAATTTTATAAACTGTTGTGTTTGATTAAAAAAGATTTACGAGATGAATAATTTCTAAACTCATTTATTTTAAAATTTAACTTGAATTTACATTTACCTAATCTACTGAAACAACCACAAGGGCATAGTTGTTTATTTGCGATTCTTTTTTTCATTGAAAGCAATTTTATTACCTGCTTTATAGAATCTTTTCCTTTGATACCAAATATTTTTTCATATTCATCTATGATACCTTTTTCGCCATGTGCCAACTCACCAAAAACCAATTTTTCGCCATCTTGTATTTTTAATGAAACTCCATATAAATATGGAATCAAACAATATTCTACAAAACCTTCAAGAGTTTTATTTTTACTCAATAAATACAATAGTCTTAACGGCGAACCCAAGCATAAAGTATTATCTGGATTGATATGATATTCTTCCTTACGAGGAATTTTATTTCCTATCTCTTCAACCTCTGGAATTGTAAACGGAAAATTATTTGCAACTTTAATTCGTATTTTATAAAAATCTTCAACCTCTCTGTATCCATCAGTTTTAGCAGTAAAATATAATTTACCTTCAACTATTAAGCCATCATTTTTTGACGGCCTAATAGACATAGATCTATGCTTATCTAAAAAATCTTCCAGCTTAATTTTACTTATTAAACTCATCTAAGATTTTCTCCATGGACTAGCAGTATCTTCTTTTTTAATATGATAATTACTTGAAAAGGCTGAACTAGCAGCTAAGCCTAACATTGTTCCTATTTTCTCTACAGAACTTAATGATAAGTTCATTTTTTCAGATATTAAATCAGAATCAAATCCACCATTATCACTTCCAGTCATTGAAGCAAAATCTCTTCTTGCGGACTTTAACCAAAGGTAAAAATTCTCTTCCAATTTTAAATGAGCATATGATGCTTCATCCCATTTATCTGCAAAATCTTCTTCTGGGTGCGTTGGATTGGGGACTTTTTTACCATTTTTATTTATATGTTTATCCATATTATCAAGAATATTTTTTAAGGCATCCGCTAAATTTTTTTCCCCATTGTATGCTCGTCCTGCAAGAGTTGTGATAATTACTGAAATAGGTTTTGAGTCATCGTTATCCTTAAACATATTATCTCGATGTCTTTTTAACAGCTGTACAGCTCTTTGCAAAATTGTTTTTTGATTAAAGCTTGGCAGTTTATCAACTTGAGCCTTTTCCATTAACAATCGTGTAGCTTGATTTTTTTGCATCATTGCTTCAAACCATAACGCATATCCCTCTGGATTGCTTATCTTCCAATCACTATCAATTTTCGAATAGTTTTCTTTATCAGTATCAGTTATCGAAACAGACTTGATCGAAATTTTCCTAGACAAGTTTTCATCAGATACATAGTGTCCATAAATATCCTCATAAATCAAATTTGACATTGATTCATCAAGAGGGATACAAGGAACAACATCCATGTGGAAGCTAAGCGAGTCTTGATATTCAAGTCTCCAGCATCTTCTCTTCTCATCTTTTTTTGATTTGATTCCTCTAGCATTTCTGTAAAATTCAAGTTCTTTACCAACAAGCTCTTTTAAGTCTTTTTGAGTGTGTGTACTTTTTGAAATACCATCTCTGATATTACAAGCTAAATCCAAATCATACTCTTCATTATTGTTAAGAGGTCTTATAGCTGTTCCGAGCCTAAATGAACCTTGAGGGAATACATGTACATCGTTATCTTTAAATAGTGACTCATCTCTCCCGAACCATTCACCTAGGTCTTCATATCTTTCTTTTGCTTTTTTATAAGCAGTATCAGGCAGCTCTAATAGCTCTACAATGTTTTCTAAAATAAGTGTCTCTTGTTGTTTTGTCATTTGGCTTCTCCAATAGTTATAGCTTCAATAAATTTGTCAGCTTTGTTATTTTGATCATAAATGATCCACTGCATATCTGATTTTGGCATTCGTACTCTTCCTAATTCAATTGCACACGATATTGGCATTGCAGGAAATATTTTTAGCGGTTCTTTTGAATGTTTCTCATTTATTTGAACCATGAGTTTTCTAATCTCTTTACGAAATAATGAGAGTTGTGCTTTTGACCTCATAAAATCATTATGTAAAAAGCTCTTAGGAACTGTGATTTCCCATATATTTACATCTTGACCTGTAACTTCATAAATTCTATCTCTTGAGATTTTTCCACTTAATGAGAAAATAAGAACAGGCTTTTTTTCATACTCTTCATCATTTGTTACAATAAACTCAAAACCTTTAGGCTCTTCTTGCCATCGCCAAGTTTTTGGTTCTCTAATTGGTTGATATGTATCTACTGATATTTTATCTGTAAATAAACTACCCAGCTTTATCAATAAAGGCATTGGAGCCATAGCAAATATTGAAAAATCTCCAGGATCTTTTTCTTCAATATTGGGTTCAATATATTTCGTAAATATTGCTTCTAAATGTTTTAATTCAATATTCCAAAAATCTTTATCATTATCTTTCAATTCAGATTGCATAGATAAGATTATAGGATTTTCATTTGCAGGGTATTTATCTGGAAACATCACAGCAATTGCTTCATTTTTTTGTATTAGTGATTTTTGGTCACTTATATTAGCACCATAAAACACTACATGCGATTGTTTACTTGTTTCAATACCTGTCACAACATTAATTCTTTGTTCGTGTTGTTGCTTCCATGCTTGAAGCATTTTTACAGGATATTTAGATTCATTTCTATCAATTTTCACATGACATTCATGACACATTAGCATTAAATTATCTGTTTCATTTAACGCATCTTTATTAAAAACAAATGGACCCCATCCTCTAGGACCTTCTTCTGCAAAAGAGTATATATGAGCCTTTTGTGCGATATTTACTCTTTCTTGCGTAATTGAAGATTTGAATAAAATTTTATTACAACCTTCAAACTGGCATCTACCAGCACTTCTTGCCCAAAGTTCTCTTTCAACTTCTTTTTTTATATATCTTGTAACTTCATTAGCCAATATATTATCCTTTCTAGCTAAATAGTGTTACCAAGAGTAATGAGCTTAAAAAAGTATATTGACTATACAATCGTTTTATATTTATATAATATGCAATCAACTATAATCTGTCTGATCAAAAACATTATAGATTAATTGTTTTAAACTTATTAGCTTGATAACACTTAATTTATACGCATAGCGTAACCAAATAACCTGATTGCCGTCAGGTTATACGCTTATAACCATATATCATCTGTGTATCTATTTTAAATCTTATCTTTATTTCCTATCAACTCCTTGTATTTAATTTCAATTGAGAATATTATCCCAGTGTAAAATTAAGTAATTTTACAAACTTTTTGAAAAGTGGTTCAATAATATTACAGATTGCAATATTATTTTTCATCTTTTAAACCTTTGAGATAATCAACTAACCCATCCATCTGTGTTGTCGGATTATCAGTACCGTTTCTTTTAGCGGTTTCATTTGCTTTGTTTGCATTTGCTACTGCTCTTTCAAGCCCAGACTTTATGATAGGTAACATAATCGCCCTATCGCCTTTTTCATAATCTTCAATGAATACTTTCAAATTATTCTTGATTAGATCCATACAAGGGCTATCTCCGCTTGTTCCAAACAATTTTGTCGTATAGTCAAAATGCAACAATATCCAAAACTCAAAACATGGATTTGACACTATGGCATGAAGCTTTGTATCTTTATTTCTATATCCATTTATTTGAGCAATTGCTGCATCAAAATCAGCATGTCTATCCCTGTCTATCACACAAAATACATGATCATAAGGATCTTTAGGAGTTTCTTTTATCAACTCTTTTGTATACTTCACTACACTTGTAGGACTTGAGTCACTATTTGGATCTATTTTAATATTTGCTTGAGATAGCTTTAAATGATCTCTCAATGCTATTAAGTAGTGAGGTTCTGTTTTTTCTCCCTCACAAACTATAAGCACTTTGTCATAAGGCTCTCTACTCTCTTTAGCCCTTTGAAGCTGTGTTACTTTTTTGGCTTTACGCTTAGAAAAAAGATCATCTGTACCCATGAGTTATTTTCCCATAGCCATACTTATATCTTGAAAAAATGGTAATGCTCCATATCTTCCAGACAAGTATCCTTTTTCAAGGTCTTCAACCCCTTTTCTAGGGCTAAAATCAGTTAGTGGATACAATTTAGTAGCTCTATTTTGTTTTTCACAAAACCAAATTTGATCTCTTCTAAAAGTATCTTGATTTAACACTGATGTCTCATGTGTTGTAAAAATTAACTGTGCATCAGATTTATTCATATCTTTGTTATGGAACATCTCAATCAAAAACTTCACCATTAATGGATGAAAGTTATCATGAAGCTCATCGATAAGAAGGACATTCCCATTTTCCAAAGAATCAATCCATGGTCCGATAAAAGAAAAAAGTTTTCTAGTTCCATCCGACTCATCATCAAAATCAAGAGCAACTTTTTTCCCATAATTGTCTAAATGGTAAAATTTAGCTTCTTTAATAACTTCTTTACCCTTCATTTCTTTGATAATATCTTCTCTGATCTCTGCAGGCATATCTTCTGGAAGCTTTGATGGATCAAAGTCCTCTTTTTCCACTTCAATATCTTCAATATCCATATCTGCTGTTTTTAAAAATTTTAAAATTTCTTTTTTATAACTATCATCTGCACACATTCTCATAGTGAACAGTGGGTTCCAACCAGAAACTCCAGTAATTTTAAGTTTGTCTGCAAACCAATCAAATACAGGTTTTAGTTGCTCACTGTTTAAACTAACCGCAGTAGAAAGGAATAATGCATTACTTCTTGTTGAGTCTTTCCATACTTGCTTTTGACCTGTTAACTTATCTCCAAATTGCCATTTATACTCTTTTGTTTCTTCATCGTAAGCTCTAGCAAACCAGTTTTGGGGTCTTGTTTTAGGATATACAATAAGCCACTCTTCTGTAATTCTGACACTTGTAGTAGCAAATCCATATTGATACCTAATACCCTCATAAATAAAATTAATTTCAAACTCTGTTGGCTCATTAACTTCATTGTCAAATAAAAATGGTTTTACAGGAATTCTATCCCCTCTTTGGTACTTTGAAGCACTCTCTAGTACAATATCTTGCATCGCATCAAGTGCTTTTAAAATATTTGATTTACCAGCAGCATTTGCTCCATAGATAGCTGCTGTTTTTACCAAAGACAGATTTTTTGAAGTTGTAGGCAAAAAAGTATGTGTATCAATAAACTCTTTTTGTGAAGAAGCTACCATGCTTAAAAGCTGTTCTTCTTTGATTGAGCGGAAGTTTTTTACCTTAAAATCAACTAACATAAGTATCCTTTCTTGTTTTAATGCTTAATTTTAGCAAATTTATGCAAAAAAGTTAATTAGAATGGATTAGAATAATGATTATATATCTATATTATTTATTCTTTCAGAAAATTTTCTTTAATTTTATGTAATATATTCAAGTAATCTTAGTTTGTATACTTTGAATAATCTCCAAAGCTTCTTCCAAACTACCAACTTTACCTTTTCCTGTTGGTCTATCCCAAGCACCACCATCTAAAATATAAACATCATACCTTATTCCTGTTGTCCATGCGTCATACCAACTTTTCTTCTGCTCTGCAACTCTAACGTTAAACTCATCTTCTGTTTCAACTTTGTATGTAGTTTTTTCTTCTCCATAACGAGCTACTAGATCATCATAATAAGGTTTCATCCTTGAAAAATACTCTTGATAACTTTCTTCTTCATAACCTTGAGTTACAATAAATGGTCTTTCCCACCACTCATCAAGCTCAACTTTTTCTCTATCTTCATGAGCTGTATTCCAAAAATCATCTGGCAAAATTGGATCTATAGCAATTCCATCTACAATATTTTTTTGATTTTTTAAATAATGCTTTTTCTTGAAATTAACTGTTGGATTATTGTTTGAAAAAATTTGCTCTTTTATCATCTGTTCAAATTGTGAAGCAGTTAAAATTTGCGGCTGCATATCATTGTTTTGAACATCATCACTTTTTAAAACTGATTTTATAGCTCTGTAGTCTTTATAGCCATACTTTTTTGCCAAAGCATTTTGAGCATGTCCTAATTTTTCAAAATTTTCTGATTTTTTAAGCTCTTTAGCTTGTAATTTAAATTCTTCTAATGAGGGTAATTGTTTTGTGGGTGTAGTATTCATATAAATCTCCTATTGATATATTTGACTTTTTAAAGGACTACTTGTTCTCATTAGCAGTAAAAGTCAATATAACCAAAAGGTGACTTTACTTGAATTTATACCAGTTTTGCCAAACCATCAAAGGCGAGAACGGGTGGATTGCTGACTTCCATCAAAATTATACAAAAACTTATATAATACCCCACTTTCTAATTTGTAATTATTTTATTTTTTGCAATTGTAAAATGTGTATTAAATGATTCAAATTCGATATCAAAATACTCACCACTTTTGATTTGATCTCTATAATATTGCAACATATTTAATGTATGCAGTATTTCATGGTCAAAATCTTTTTTCAAAAGCTCAGTATAGATATAGATAAGTGTAAATTCGTTTAGCGAGTGCTGTTTATCAACCAGTGTAAGTTCAGCTTTACCATTCCAATATACAATTAAATATAAAAACTCCCATGCCAATGAACTATCATCAATATTTTTATCCACACTTACTAAATATTCAAGAGTTCGTAT
Organism: Sulfurimonas limnophila; assembly: GCF_059705345.1. Lineage (NCBI taxonomy): Bacteria > Pseudomonadati > Campylobacterota > Epsilonproteobacteria > Campylobacterales > Sulfurimonadaceae > Sulfurimonas > Sulfurimonas limnophila. Next base: position 81,309 of record NZ_AP046128.1, on the reverse strand, counting down.
TTTTTCAAACATCATTGCTCGCCAATATTTTTCATACTCTATTTGTTTTTGTTCTTGAGCTGTTTCTTGCAAGATTTCAGTAGATAAATCATTACCAAATAAAAGTTTCCCATAACCTATATACTCTCTAAAAAGTACTAATTTATCTTCATTTATATTTTGGATGTATCCAAATATTGGCTCACAATAGATATTAATTTTTTCAAATTCATTTCTAATTTGTTCTTTGATATTAGTGATTTGTTTATACTCATATTGCTCTTTATCTACAATAATCAATATATCTACATCGCTATTTTCATTTTGCTTACCCTTTGCATATGAACCAAATAGATAACAAGATAAAGATTTATTTGTTGATAGAACTTGATATATGATAAATTTAATTTGTTTTATTGTTGTCACAATCTACCTAGCTAGTATTTTTTATATTTTATCAAAACAATCATTATTAACATATATTTATATAGATATACACTAATTAAATATACTTTAGTTTATTTAATAGTATTATTTATATTTATTTAGTGTATTTATTTGTATTTAGAAATATATCTGTGTAGTCTTTTAGCTTATTTGTTTTATTTACAATCTCTTTTATTTTTTTCATCGCCCTTCTTTCAATCGCAATAACTTGGTTTCTGGTCAAATTAAGTCTCTCTGCTATTTCAGTATAGGAACAAGCATAGTTATCTTTCTTGTAGTCCATTATAATCCTTACAAAATTTAATACATTATTGCTATTATAAATCATTTTAAAAAGTTTGTGATTTATTTTGTAAGTATTTTTAATTAAATACTAAATAGCATATTTGTATTTGTAAGTTTTATTAATCACAAAACATAACCTATCTGCTAAAATTTGGAAAAAACTTTTAGGATAATCGTGAAAGGGAAAACAAATAATTCAAATAAATTACAAGTGCTTATTAGCAACGATTCAATGTCAATCATCAATAAACTAAGCCATAAAAAAATGAAATCAGCATTTATCGATCATGCTATCAAGTGTGCGTTTCAAAATTCAAAGCCAAATGAAAAAGAAATTTTTTTTGGTTCATCAATAGGAGATAGATAGATGTTTTCAACTGTACAAGACTGGAGTAATATAACAGACAGAGAAAGTATCTCCAAATACTTGCCATTTAGAGATTTTGAGACAAATACAGGTATTTTTGCAACCAATGATGATGGGTTTGGAATATTAGTAGAGTGTTCGCCGCTTATGGGGGTAGATAAAAATGTTGAAAGTGCTATTTCATCTGCACTATCCATATTACCTGATAATACAGCTATTCAAATAATGCTACTTGCAAGTCCCAATGTAACTGGCATTGTAGATAATTGGCATGTACAAAAACAAAGAGCATTTAATGATCCTTTGTGTCATGATATAGCATATAGCTATAAACAATTTTTAGAGAGCAAAATAAAATCTCAAATTAGTAATAATTTTAGAGCACCGATAAGAAACTTTAGACTCTTAATAAGTATAAAAGTTGGTGGTAAAGATAATAAACCTACCCTACTCTCAAAACTTATCTCTTTTGATTTTAAAGCTCTGTTTACAAAAGATAAAGAGGGAACTGAAAAGTTTGATAAATCAGAACTTTTTAAAAAGTATAGTGAACTAATTCAAGCAAAAGACCAATTCATTGGTTCACTCCAACAAGCATATTTAAACCCACGACTTGTTGATGCTGATAAAGCAATCGCTTTTTACTATGAGATTTTAAATATGAATCATGATTTAAGAGATATTCCCAAATGGGATGGAAGCGATATAAATAACTTCATATTTGCCAATGACAATAAGATAGTACAAAAAGAAAATGAGCTTATAGTTGATGAACTTCATGTCAAAACACTAAGTGTAAGAGAGTATCCTGAAGAGTTAGGGATATTTGATGTTATTAGGTATGCCGGTGATGCTATAAATAACCAAAACCATGCATCACCATTTTTGATTACACTTAATGTCGTAAAACTAGGCGAAAAAGCTAAATCTGAAATTACTAGAAGAGCTGCACTAACTAGTTCTCAACAGATGCCTTACAACCTATTTCCTAAACTAAAATACATCCATAGGGATTTAAACTTTGCAATGGATGCAATGCAAAAAGGTGCAGCACCCTACTATATCTCATTTCAAATTGCAATTTTTGGAAATACTACAGAAGAACTTAACAACTTAGCAGGACAATTCAAATCATATTTTAAAACCCTCACATTTGCTATGGAAGAGGATAAATATGTTTTGTTCCCTGCCCTACTTACAATGCTTCCATTTGGATTTGATATGGAGATACAAAAGTTTCTATCAGAAAAAAGAGGAAGAGTTGTATTTAGTGAAAATGCTATAAGTATGATGCCTGTATCTGCTGAATGGCTTGGTACAAATCCACAAGTACCTATGATTTCACCAAAAGGACAACTTTTTGGTATTGATTTATTTGCTAATAAAGCAGGTGGATTTAATGCATTCGTAATTGGTATGACAGGTTCAGGAAAGTCTGTATGGATGCAATGGATTGCACTTAATTACTATCTATCAGGCAATAAAATATGGATCATTGACATTGGTGGCTCTTACGAAAAAGTTTGTGAGGTTTTTAATGGACAATACCTGGACTTCAATGAAAATTCAAAAGTTATTCTCAACCCTTTTACTTCAATGATAAACAAGGAAATGCTAGATGAATATATAGAGTTTATTTCAAGTTTATATCTTATGATGGGACTACCAAAAGAGAGGCAACTATCAGAACAACTTGAAAAGCTTATGAAAACCTACCTTTTAGAAGCTATCTATGCAAGTTATGATGAATATGGTCCAAATAGTGATGTCGATACGATAGTTGAAAAACTAAAAATTGTTGCTCAAGGTCACGACAATGACGACAGACTTATTGACTTTATCAAGCACTTATCGATTTATCAATCAAACAATATGTATGGAAAATTTTTCAATGGCAAAAGTAATATCAATTTTGGAAATGACTTTGTGGTTCTTGAGTGTGGTTCACTTGAGAACTCCCCTGACCTGCTGAACCCTATTTTGATGGTTCTTACTTACCAAATATCTAAAGAGATCTATTTAGAAGAAAAGAATAAATCAAATCATAATAGAAAAAATATCGTAATCATGGATGAAGCACATAAATTTCTTGGTAAATCTGCACATGTTGAAATATTCGTAGAGCAAGCATATAGAAGATTTAGAAAACATGGTGCTTCAATGCTGTTAGGTACTCAAGGTTTTGAAGATTTATATGGTGGAGATAGTGTTAGTAAAGTTGGACGAGTAATTATTGAAAACTCTTTTTGGAATTTCTTTTTAATGCAGCGAAGTACCTCAAGAGAAAAAATCAAAAAATCTGGTTTTTTTAATCTGTCACCATATGCATATGCTCTAATGGATAATACTGCACCTGCTGATGGAGAGTATGGGGAGATATTTATTATGACAGATAAAGTTCAAACCAAAGGAAGAGTTGTTCTTGATAAATTTTTACAAACCCTACTCTTTACTGATGCAGATCTAAGAAGCAAAATGAATAGTCTTGTATCTAAAGGTATGAGCCATTTAGATGCGGTAAAACATATACTTGAAGATAAGCATTAATACACTTATATATTAAATTAGTGTATATTATATTAATTATATGTTTTTATATATAATACTAATTAAGATGATTTAGATATTTTCTAGTTAATAAAACTCATAAATACACTAAATAAATGTATGTTAAAATATTAAAATATCCAATATATTTGTAATTAAGCTCATAAAAGCCAAATAATTACAAATATATAATATTTAGCTATTTAATTCTTTGCTTCTCAATCTTCTCAATCTTCTCTTTTGTAGTTGGAAGTAAAAGTTTTTCAAGCTCTTCAAGCCTTCCAAATGTTCTCATTACTTTAATAAAATTAATCATTGAAATACTCCCTTTTTGTTCATAGTTAGAGTATGTTGTTGGGGAACTAAGCTGGGCTTCTTTTGCAAAATCACTCTGCTTTTTATTTTGAGAAAGTCTTAACTCTTTTGCTCTAAGAGCTAAAACCATTGCTATTTCTTCATCTGTAAGAGTTCCAAAAGCACTATTTGGATTAAGTTTGTTTTTGAGTTTTTTCTTCGCTTTTGCTGACGAATCTTGCAGTTTTTTTAATAAATCATTACTCATTATAGTGCCCCTTGAAGTGTTCTTTTACTGACATGTTCTATGATTTGTTTTTGCTTAGTTGGCTTTACTTCATAACTTTTGAGTAGTTGTGGTAAATCTTTATCTCTAAGGTTTTTCATTTTTTCTAAAGAGGTTGCAACAAACTCTAAATCAATCGAAAATTCAGTCGCTAGTGTGGTGATGTCATCAATATCTATTTTTGAGAGAGCTTTACCATATAATGATAGTTGATGTTCAACTGTCTGTTTTTCCCCTTTTGCAAATGTTAAATCATATGCAGGTGTAGCTTTGTATTTAAAATCACTATCGCAAAAAAATGCGAAGTTTCTACTATGATCATCTTGATTGACAAACATATAGTTAAATAGCATTTGTAAGAAAAGTTGTTTCAGACTCCCTAAAGCTCCTAGTTTTACTGCGGTTCTAAGCAAATCTTCATACCCTATGTTTCTTGGAATATTGTAATCTAAGTGAAGTAATCCTGCAAGTGAGTGAACATGATATCTTTTCCCGCTTGGCTCTATATCAAAGCGTTTCGTTACGAAATGGTGTTTGTCATCAGTTTGAACCAAATAGCAATCTGCCATATCAATACCACATCCAATTGCAAGAATATGATAAATGTACTCGACTTTAGAATATGTTGACTTGTTTTCATCATCGTTTGCTGTATCATCATATTTGATAATTGCGTGGATAAATCCATCTTTTAATGGTTTTGTGCGATCACCTAAAAATACCTCTTTTGTGTCAAGATTTATGGCTCCTACTGCTTTACTTCTTGCACCTCCTACAAATGAGTGAGCACTTATTAAAAATGCATCTTGTAGTGAGTGATAATCTCCCCCTTTTTTTAATTCCTTAGCTTTTTCAAACATAGATTTTAACTCTATCGTTTCAATAAATCCATTTTCTTTTTCCATTGATGGTTCAAAGTAAATCGCTCCAAGTCCTCTATGCCCAATAAAAAGAAGTTTATCACTTACAGTCGGGTATTTATTGGAGTTTTGTAAAAAGAAGTTATTTAATATTTCATTACCAAAATTACCAGGTAATGAATCGCTAATGAATCCTGCAACTCTCTCAAGATGTGTTAGATGTGTAGTATCTATCTCCTTTTGATTAGAACTTAACATTAAAGGACTTACTTTATTACACAAGTCGTCAACTTGTTTTAGATATACTCTATCTTCTTCTTGATACATATCTGCTATATGATTTCCAAATATATATATTGAAATTTTTTGCATGTTTAATCCTAATCCATAAATATTTGTAATTATATCGTATTTTAATATATAACTACAAATATTTATGTTTATATTGTATTTGAATACATTTATTTAGTGTATATTATTATATAATACCCTTTGTATTTAATTAGAAATATAGTTTTTTAGTGTATAATTACATACAAATAATGAGACTAAAAGAGGTAGTGCATGAATATTACTATTTGCAATTTTAAGGGTGGTGTTGGGAAAAGCTTGATTGCACATCAACTTATTACAAGCTATGAGTTCAATGGTGTTGAAATAGACCCATATGGAAATCTATCAGATAGACTACCTGAAAAGGTTTCTAAAATAGATTTATCTGAAAAAAACTTAGGTCAATTTGAAAATACTATTTTTGACTTTGGTGGATTTAATGATGTGAAGATAGAACAAGCTATTAAACAAAGTAATCTTGTAATTATTCCATTTAATGCAACTGTTGAAACTCTGCAAAGTACAATTGATACTATCAATGTAGTTAAAGAATTCGATAGACCTATTTTGTTTGTAGCAAATATGATACAAAAACCTGAAGATATAGAAGAGGTTAGTGTAATCATTCAAGATGTTCTTGGTTTTGAATGTGAAATATTCATGATACCTGTAAGTGCTGCATATCAAACTGCTATCAATCAAAATGTAAGTGTGCTAGAACTTGCAAATGCAGGTGGACTAAAATCATTTGCTTATAAAAAAGCTGCTGCAAATATCATAGACTTAAAACAAAGTATTGATAATTACAAATAATTAGTTTTTATTAGTGTATATATAATTATAATTGAATATTTTTAAGGACAGAACATAATGGAAAAGAAAAAATTCGGAATGCTTAATACTAGTAAAAAAGAAGTAGTAACACATGCCGAACTTCAAAAAACTGAAGTAATAAAAAGAGGTGGCAGACCTAAAAAAAATGATAAAGATAAATTAAGTTCAGTTGTAAGTTTAAATGCCAATCAATATGAAAAAGATATTTTAGAGTCAGAGGCAACTTCAATAGGTTTAAATGTTGTATCATTAATTAGAATGTCACTTAGTAATGCACTTAAACAAGATTTTACTCCAACTTCTATAAGCTCTAATAATGGACAAAATGAAAACAATACTGGAAAAGTTGTAAAACAGTACGCAGTACCAGTAACTGATGTAATCAAAGAGCAACTTGAGAGTAGGGCAGGCGAATATATGATTAGTGTTAGTGATCTTTTAAAAATGTCATTAAAAATTAGCGGATACTATAATATTTAAATATATATTTATTTAGTGTATATTTACTTAAAAAGAGATATTAATGAGTAAGAACTTGATAAAAATATGGTTATTTCCATTTTGGAAACAACCACTGAAGATGGTACGATAAAAGGTATAAAAAATGTTTGATAAGTTAGATACAAATATTATTGATGGTATGGAAAGAGGATTACTTTCTACTGTATTTTTTGATAATGAAACAATAAAAGAGATTAAAGAAAATATATTTTCAAATCCTCAATATAAAAAAATATTTGAGATAATGAATGAACTATATATCAACAAGTTTCCTATAAATGAAGAAACAGTTATCGCAAAACTAGATAGCTCATTTGAACAAGCTCTTTTAAATATAATTAGTGCCAATCCAATTAGTCATATTGATTCTATTTACAATAGTTTACTTGAAAACAATTATAAAATTTACCTACAAAATCAACTTAAAAAAATAGCCGCTGATGAATCAAGTAGTATTGATAAAGTTAATGAGCTTGAAGCACTTATTCAAAGAAGTAGAGATTTTAAAAGACAAGAGATATTTAATTTTATCGATTTTTCAAAAGCTGAAGAAAAAAATCCAAATTTCTTTTTAGAAGATATCTTACCTATTCAAGAACATGAAATTAATATTATCAGTGCTCCTGGGGGGAGTGGTAAAAGTTATATATCACTTTATATAGCATTGCAGTTTATATACAAATATACACTTAAAAAGTGTTTTTTATGGTTAAGTGAAGATGAAATAGGAGTTTCAAAGAAGAGGGCTTCTAGTTTATGTAAAATACATAATGAGTTAAACATAAACAATAGAATAACTGTAATTGGGAAAGAAACTCAAGTATTTCATTTCGTAGATAAAAACTTAAATATCAATGCTAAATTTGAATTAATGAAACAACAACTCAAAGACTTTTCTTTAATCGTACTTGATCCATTAATAGCATTTTATGGAGCAGATGAAAATTCAAATGCAGATGCAAGATATTTTATGTCTTTACTTAACAAATGGTGTGTTGATGAAAATAAAACTATCATTTTAATACATCATCATTCAAAAGCAAGTGGGACTAATAAATCTAGTGCTAGAGGTGCAAGTGCATTTATTGATGCATGTAGAATGCATTATGTAATTGAAAAAGTTGAAAATGATACAAGAAGCAGAAAAGTAGTTATTGATAAAACCAACCACTTCTCTAATGAAAAACATGACTATATAATTAAACTATTTGATACAAAAGTTGAAGTTAAAACATTCGAACCACAAAGCAAACGGGAGAGCAGTTTCCTTGAAAAAGAAACTCCTAAAAAATATTCAATGCCTACACTTGGTAATCTGGATGATACAGAGGTAGATGAATTATGATTAGAATTACAACTCTAAAGAGGATGAAATAATGGCTGAAGAAAATAACGAAAAGAAAAAACCATCAAGCCCAAGAAAAAGAACTCCTAAAAAAAATATGAGTATGCTCCCTGATGAAGGACAAATGATACAGTATAGTCTTTTTGATACAAAACAAAAGATTAATGAATCAACTTCAACTTTAATGGACCTAAGAGTAAGTCCATTTATGCCTGTAGATAAAATTTCTCATAATAGTGCACTGGCTAGAGAATTTGTTGCAAACAAAAATATTCTAAAAAGAGAAACTGCTTTTGGTACTGTAGAGATAAGAAATAGGTTACTAACTCAATACCATAAAATGATACTCGACTGCATTATGGTTCATAATGTAAGATCAGTAGTTTACAAAGGTACTATAGCTATCTATTTTAGTATTTATGAAATAGCTCAACAATTAGGATTAGAGTGGAACGGTAAGACTCAAAAAAATATTCAAGAAGCCATAGAATATATCAAAGATGTTGTTATAGTAAGAACAGATGCCGATAATCCATCTATCACTTCAAGCTACAACATCATACAAGAAATGAAATACAGCTCAAAAGAACAAGCATATGTAATTGTATTATCATCTCAATATGCAGAGTACTTCAATAAAACAATATCAATCAACTATAATAAAAGGTTTGATGAACTAATTGGTATAAGAGGGAAGGGCAGTGCTTTTATTAGATCAATCATAGAGTTCTTTATTACTCACGATGCAAGTGCGGATAATATCCAAAGAATGAAACTGATGCAGCTCCTTGAGACAATAAATTATCCATGTCAAACTCCAAGACAAGTAACTTCTGCAAAACAGTATCTAAAAGAATATGAAAAAGAATTAGCAAAATTCAATATCAAGTACTATTCAGGTTCACAACTGTTTGAATATACAGGAACTACAGATATTAGATTTATTCCTCCATTAGAGGGTTTGCTAGACTAACATTTATTTATTAACTAGTTTAAACTCTCTTTAGATCATTCACCCAAAGTACATACTATCTACTATAAAAACCTATGGTTTTTGTATATAAATAGTACTCTTACTAATATTTTACACCCAAAGTACACTACAACCCATGCAAACCCTTATAGTTGAGAGCTAAATAAGGGTTTTATAGTTATACAAAATCCAAAAATTATCATTATTTTTAAAAAATAGACTACAATCAGAGTAATAAAAAATCAAATTTAACATATAAAGTATCTTCATACTAAGTAATTTACACCCAAAGTACATGCATTCTAAAGAGTGCAGCTGAAATATGTATGTTCTACACCCAAAGTACATCAAAAACTACCTTGTATGTTACTAATGCAAAAACATTGCTAAAACCTTTCAAACTATCGATAAATAGGCATAGTAGAAGTTATTACTAGCTAAATTTTACACCCATATCTCATCAAGATACACCCAAAGTACACTATTTACACCCAAAGTACATCAACACTCAATGGCATACACCCAAAGTACAAGTTCCTAAAAATAGGAAATACACCCAAAGTACACTATACGAATATGCTAAATTTTTATTTAAAATTGTAAGCAAAAGTACTTACGAAATTCAATATATAAGCGATTTTAAGGGCTTGAAACGAAGTTATGCTCTTAATTACAAATGATTACACTTCACCCAAAGTACATCAAATACAACCAAAGTACATTAACCAAGCACCCAAAGTACATGAAAACGATTAAAATTTACACCCAAATCACACTAGTTTACAACCAAAGTACACTATGCTCTAAAGACTATAAAAGACTTTTAAAGAAGTCTTTTTATTAGGACTCTTTTTAGGAGTCCATAAAAAGTAAAAGAAGAAAAGATAATTACGAAAATGAATCTATTAATCGCATGAAATGCTTGAAAAATTTCTATATTCATAATTCTTATTGTGTAAATTTTAACATATATTTGCATAGAGAAAAGAGTATCTAACATTATTGACAAAATAGTAGTATTTATATATAATATATTTTAGTATATGTAAATAGTTTATAAAGGAGATAGATATGCAAAGTATTGGTATTGGAGAAATTCAAAAAAATACTTCAGTTTTTACAAACATGACTGAAGCGATACAAATTATAGATAAAAGAAAAAAACAAGTACTTGCTATGGTTTATCCTGTAAAACAACATTCAGTTATAAAAAAATTATCGGGCAAGTATAAAAACAGAGTTCAAAAGAGTGATAAGTCACTTGAAGAGATCAAAGAGATTTCAATGATGGAAGCTATGAGAGAGAAATATGGTTTATCTTCTTGATACGAATATTATCATCCGATTTTTAGTAGGAGATAATGAGGAGCATTTGGCAAAAAGTACGGAGTATTTTGAACAAATTGAGTTAGGCTCAATGGAAGTTGAGATACTAAGTGATGTTTTGATGGAAGCTTTTTTTGTACTTACTAAGTTTTATAAACTTCCAAAAATAGAAGTAATATCTGATCTTAAAACTATTCTTTCATTTGAAGGTGTAGTGAATAAAGATAAAGTCATATTATTTGAGGCACTAAGTATTATTGAAAATAAAAATATTGATTTTGTGGATGCTTTGATATGTGCCAAATGTAAATTTCAAAACAATGAAAAGTTGAGTTTTGATAAAGATTTGAATAAATGCTAATCTCTAAAACTTCAATAGAAAATCTAAAAAATCAAATTGATATTGTTGATATAGTTTCTTCATTCATAGAGCTAAAAAAATCAGGTGCAAATTTTAAAGCTTGTTGCCCTTTTCATGGAGAAGATACACCATCCTTTACAGTGAGTCCTGCAAAGCAGATATATCATTGTTTTGGGTGTTCTAATGGCGGAGATGCTATTAAGTTTGTTATGGAGTACGAAAAGCTTTCATATCCTGAAGCAATAGAGAAGATAGCTGCACTTACAAACTTCAATCTTGAATATGATAACAATGACTCACAAGCTCTAAATACTTCGATTCTTGATGCGGTTAACAATTACTATCAAAACAATTTATTTAGCAATTCAAATGCACTACAATATCTCAACTCAAGAGGAATTACAAAAGAATCTATAGATAAATTTCAAATAGGCTATGCATCTAGCTCTAATGACACAATAACCTATCTAAAAAACAACTTTTTTGATTTAAACATGGCAAAAGAGCTTGGAGTCATTGATAGTGGTTCTAATGGCTTGTATGCAAGATTTATAGAAAGAATTACATTTCCAATATTTTTACAAAGTGGTAAGTTAGTAGGGTTTGGTGGAAGAACTATATCAGGGCATAATGCTAAGTATGTAAATTCTCCCTCATCTAAGCTTTTTAACAAGTCTGCATTGCTCTTTGGATATAACCTTGCAAGAGAAAGTATTTATCAATCAAAAGAGATAATCATTACAGAGGGTTATCTTGATGTAATAATGCTCCATCAAGCAGGATTTGCCAATTCAGTAGCAACACTTGGAACTGCACTTACATCTCAACACATACCGCTTTTAAAAAAATCAGATGCAAAAGTAATATTGGGCTATGACGGTGATAAAGCTGGTATGGAAGCTGCTTATAAAGCTTCAATACTATTAGCACAAAATGACTTTGTTGGTGGAGTTGTGATTTTTCAAAATGGACAAGATCCTGCTGATTATGTAAAAGAGGGTAGGGTAGATGAATTAAAGTCCCTACTTTTACACCCAAAGTACTTTGTTGAATTTGCATTAGATTACATTGTTAAGGATAATTTAGGAAAATATAGATTTGATATAAATAGGCCAGAAGAAAAACAAAAAATACTATTAAAAATAGAGGAATTTCTTTCTACATTAAAGCCTGTAATGGCTGAAGAGTTCAAGGGGTATGCTGCACATCTTATAAATTTACACCCAAAGTACATCAAGACACAAAAATCAAACACACTCAAAAACAACTACAAAACACCTAATAGCCCTCAAAATCAGATGATTGATATCACAGAAATTCTAATCTTACAAGGGATTTTAAACTATCCTGATAAAAAAGATATTATCTTAACTGCACTTGATAGTTCAATGTTTGATTTACACAGGGAAGAATTTGAATATTTACTAAATGGAAATATAGAAAAGCTAACATCAATTATTGCAAGAACTGAACTTCAAACATTAACCCTTAAAGAATATCAAATTCAACTATGTGATTTTTTATTGAAATATTATAAAAAACAATTTGAACTTATCTCTAAAGATAAAACTTTAACTTTCAAAGAAAAATCAACCGCTACAAAAGAGTTTAGAATAATTGAACAAAGATTAAAAGGTAGAAATTTATTGCCGTTTTTTAAATTAGCAAACTAATTTGTAATTATTATATATTTAATGAAGGAAGTTCAAAGTGTAAACAATGTATAATTGAAAAAATATTTAAAGATATAAATTATGCCAAAAGAAGAACTAAAATTATCAATTTTAAGAGAAGTTGAAACAGTAAATACACAAAGGGAACTTTCAGAGAAAGTGGGCTGTAGTGTTGGTACGGTCAATAGTATTTTAAAATTATTTATAAATGATGGATATGTTTCTTTAGAAGGTATATTGATAAATAATAAACTTAAAAATAAGTATTCTTTGAGCAAAAAAGGTGAGAATTATAGATATGAACTTACTGAAAAGCTTTTAGAAAAAAAGAAAAATGAGCTTCAAGCATTAGAGCAAGAATATAGAAATGAAAAAAGATAAAGGAACTCAATATATTGTGAGGGGGGGGGGGTAGCTAGTTTTGAAGGGTATTATATTAGCATGAGAGAGTGTTATAAAAATTCAATAAAATTTTATATTTATGCAAAGTATCTTAAAAATCTCAATTTACCAATATTTTTAAATCATGTATGTCTTCCAAAATTAATTATTTTAAGTACAACTTCGAGTCTTTTTTGTGATTTATTTATCTTCAAATTAGACTTAAAATATTTAAGCAGTATAGCTAATTTTATTGTAAGGAAATAGAATAATGTCCAAAATACTTAATCTGATTGGTAGAACAAAAGAACTTTTCATGGATGATATTAAAAACCATGAAAAAGAACTTTCGCAAATAGTATCAAATTCAACTTTTTTAGTTATTGGTGGTGCTGGAAGTATAGGACAAGCTGTAACAAAAGAGATATTCAAAAGAAATCCTAAAAAACTGCATGTAGTAGATATATCTGAAAACAATATGGTTGAATTAGTTAGAGATATAAGAAGTAGTTTTGGATATATAGATGGTGAATTTGCTACATTTGCCCTTGATATTCGAAGTTTAGAATATGATGCTTTTATAAAAGCTGATGGGAAATATGATTATGTTTTAAATTTATCAGCACTCAAACATGTTAGAAGCGAAAAAGACCCATTTACACTTATGAGAATGATTGAAACAAATGTTTTCAATACTGACAAAACACTTCAACAATCAATAGAAAATGGCACAAAAAAATACTTCTGCGTTTCAACAGATAAAGCTGCAAACCCTGTAAATATGATGGGTGCTAGTAAGCGCATTATGGAGATGTTTGTAATGAGAAAATCACAACAAATAAATGTTTCAATGGCAAGATTTGCAAATGTAGCTTTTAGTGATGGAAGTTTACTTCATGGATTCAATCAAAGAATTCAAAAAAATCAGCCAATAGTTGCACCAAATGATATAAAAAGATACTTTGTGACTCCACAAGAATCTGGTGAACTTTGTCTTATGTCATGTATTTTTGGTGAAAATAGAGATATCTTTTTCCCAAAACTCAGTGAAAATTTACATCTGATCACTTTTGCTGATATTGCAGTAAAATATTTAAACAATCTTGGCTATGAACCTTATTTATGTGAAACAGAAGATGAGGCAAGAGAATTAGCGAAAACTTTACCTGCTAAAGGTAAATGGCCTTGTTTATTTACTGCTAGTGATACAACAGGTGAAAAAGATTTTGAAGAGTTTTTTACAGACAAAGAAGTTTTAGATATGGCTAAATTTGAAAATCTTGGAATTATTAAAAATGAAGCTTTGTTTGATGAAGAAAAACTCAATAACTTTGAAAATACAATCAAAAACTTTAAAGCAAATTTATCATGGACAAAAGAAGATATTGTAAGAGAGTTTTTTACTATGATTCCTGATTTTGGACATAAAGAGACTGGTAAATATCTTGATGGGAAAATGTAATGCAAAAAATAGTTGATTTTATAAAAGAAACATTTAATACAAACGAGTTTATCCCTCTCCATGAACCAAGATTTTTTGGAAATGAAAAGAAGTATTTAAATGACTGTATAGATTCCACATTTGTATCAAGTGTAGGAAAATATGTAGATACTTTTGAAAAAGAGTTTGCTAGAACAGTTGGAAGTAAGTATGCGATAGCTACTGTAAATGGTACTGCGGCACTTCATATTTCTTTGATTTTAGCAGATGTAAAAAAAGATGATGAAGTTATCACTCAACCACTTACTTTTATAGCTACTTGTAATGCTATTAGTTATATAGGAGCAAAACCTATATTTGTAGATGTTGATTTGGATACGATGGGTTTGAGCCCTGAGTCTCTTAAAAACTTTTTGGAAACAAATTGTGAAATCAAAGAAAATACTTGTATTAATCAAACAACTGGAAAAATAATAAAAGCTTGTGTTCCTATGCATACTTTTGGGCATCCTTGTAGAATAGATGAGATAAAAGAGATTTGCGATATGTGGCATATAGCTTTAGCTGAAGATGCTGCTGAATCACTAGGAAGCTACTATAAAAACAGACATACAGGAACTTTTGGAAAAGTTGGAGCTTTTTCTTTTAATGGTAATAAAATCATAACTTCAGGTGGTGGCGGAGTTATCGTTACAGATGATGAAGTATTAGCAAAAAGAGCGAAACATATCACAACAACAGCAAAAATCCCACACCCTTATGAATATGTACATGATGAAATAGGATACAACTATCGTCTTCCTAATATTAATGCTGCTCTTTTAGTTGCTCAACTTGAACAATTAGAAAAATTTTTAGTTTCAAAAAGAGATTTGGCAACACAATATAAAGAATTTTTTGTAAATGAAAATATAACTTTTATAGAAGAGCCAAAAAAGTGTAAATCAAACTATTGGCTCCAAGCAGTTTTATTAAATGATGTAAATCAAAGAAATGAATTTTTGGACTTTACAAATAAAAATGGAGTAATGAGCCGACCTATTTGGAAACTTATGAATGAACTTGAAATGTTTAAAGATTGTCAAAAAACAACTTTAGAAAATGCAAAATATTTGGAAGAACGAGTTGTCAATATTCCAAGTTCGGTGATTTTATAATGATGCCTGAACGAAGTGAACAAATTATTAAAGAAAAAATAGTTTTAATAGGTGGCGGTGGGCATTGTAGAAGTGCAATTGATGTAATTGAGCTGACAAATAAATATGAAATCATTGGAATAGTTGACACAAAAGAAAATATAGGCAAACAAGTTTTGGATTATGAAGTTATTGCTTGTGATGATGATTTAGAAACTATTTTTCAAACTTGTAAAAATGCAGTGATAAGCGTGGGACAAATAGAGTCAAATCAAATAAGAGTTAAGTTATTTGAAAAATTAACAAAGATAGGTTTTAATTTACCCATAATAATTTCTCCAATAGCATATGTTTCTAAACACTCTATGATAGAAGAAGGAACAATTATTATGCATCATGCACTTATAAATGCAAATGTAAAAATAGGAAAAAATTGTATCATCAATACCAAAGCACTTATTGAACATGATTGTATCATAGAAGATAATTGTCATATTTCAACAGCGAGTGTGTTAAATGGTGGAGTTATTGTAAAAGAAAATACATTTTTTGGGAGCAATGCCACTTCAAAACAGGGTATAGAAATAGAAGGATTTATAAAAGCTGGGAGTTTAGTCAAATGAATAAAGTATTTATAATAGCAGAAGCAGGTGTAAATCATAATGGTTCAATTGAACTTGCAAAAAAGCTTATTGATGTAGCTAGTGAAAGTGGGGCTGATGCCGTTAAGTTTCAAACATTTAAAGCTGAAAAACTAGTTTCAAAAAATGCACAAAAAGCTGAGTATCAAAAAGAAACAACTGATAAAACAGAATCACAGTTTGATATGATAAAAAAACTCGAACTTGATTTGGAAACACATAAAGAACTTATCTCTTATTGTAAAACTAAAAATATTATGTTTTTATCGACTCCTTTTGACCATGAAAGTATAGAACTTTTAAAGACTCTAGGACTTGAAATATTTAAAATACCAAGTGGTGAAATTACAAATTTACCATATCTTAGACATATAGGAAAACTAAATAAAAAAGTGATACTTTCCACGGGCATGGCAGACATTGGGGAGATAGAAGATGCTTTGGATATTTTGATAAGTTCAGGAACTCAAAAAGAAAATATCACAGTTTTACATGCAAACACTATGTACCCAACCCCTATGGAAGATGTAAATCTAAAAGCTATGGTAACGATTGGAAACACTTTTGATATTGCTTTTGGGTATAGTGACCACACTTTAGGGATTGAAGTGGATATTGCAGCTGTTGCTATGGGAGCAAGTTGTATAGAAAAACATTTTACCCTTGATAAAACTATGGATGGACCAGACCATAAGGCAAGTCTTGAACCAGATGAACTTAAAGCGATGGTAAAAGCTATACGAAATATAGAATTAGCTCTTGGAAGTAGTATCAAAAAACCATCAAAAAGTGAAATTCCAAATATGCAAATTGCAAGAAAATCTATAGTTGCAAAAACTGAAATAAAAAAAGGTGATAAATTAAGTGAAGAAAATATCACTATAAAAAGACCTGGGAACGGGATAAATCCTATGAGATGGGATGAAATAGTTGGAACCGTTGCACAAAAAAATTACCATGAGGATGAAGTTATATGAGTAAATCTTTAGTTTTCAATAAAATTTCACTTGAAGAAATAGAAATAGGTATGAGCGTAAGTTATTCTCAAACTGTTACAGATGCAGATATAAAAGCATTTGCAGGGATTTCTGGAGATAGAAATCCAGTTCATTTAGATGAAAATTATGCTAATAATTCAAGATTTAAAAAAAGAATAGCTCATGGAATGATGACAGCTTCTTATTTTTCTGCTTTGTTTGGTACTAAGATTCCAGGGGAGGGTTGTGTATATACTTATCAATCGTTAAACTTTAAAAAACCTGTGTATATTAACGATACAGTTGAAGCTATTGTTACGGTAACAGATGTTGATTTAGAAAAAAGAAGAGTAAAATTTAATACCGTATGCAAAGTTGATAATAAAATGGTGACAGATGGAGAAGCTGAACTTTATGTTCCTATTGAATTTAGAAAAATTATGATTAATGATAAACGTGAATTATTACAATATAAGACACAAATTTTAGAGTTATTTGAACATAGTTTTGGTAGTAAAATGGATGATAATCTTTGGAATTGGGCATATATTGAAAATCCAAATGGAAACCCAATAGTTTCACTTTATTTTGATGGAGTAAAACTTGTTGGGCATTATGCTGTGATTCCAATAAAATTTCTATTTAATCAGAAAAATTTAGATGCTGTTCTTTCAATGACAACTATGGTCAACTTAGCTTATAGGAAATATGGTATTTTCATTGAACAAGCAAATGAAGTCTATGAGAAAGCTAATGAATTAGGTTATAAATTTGTATGTGGCTTCCCAAATAAAAAATCAGCTCCAGGATTTAAAAAACGATTAGATTGGATACTTGAAGAAGATTTATATGTAGCTAACTTTTCTTATGATGAACTCCAACAAATAGAAAAAAAAAGTTATCCAAATGCAATATCTTTTAATATGCAAGACAATGAAAATTCAGAGTGGAGATTAACCAAGCCAAATCAAAATTATTTTAAAAAAAATAACAATATTCTAAAAGAGTTTGAAGGAAATTTTGACATAGTCTTTAGTGGTGTTGACTTTTTAAATCTTGAAAGAGATAAAAAATATAACTTATTGCTAGACCATAGTTTAGATAAATATTTAGATAAAAAAGAGTTTGATTATATATTTGGTTATAGGTTGTTTGATGCTTCTTTAGAGGGTATTGAGTTTAAAAAAGATTTGATTATATCGGATGTATTTTAATGAAAAAGATATTAGCTTTTAGTTCCATTCGGTCTGATTATGATTTGATGTCACCTTTGTATAAATTACTTCATGAAGATAAGGATATAGATTTTAAAATCATAGTTAGTGGAGCTCATTTATCTCATAGTTTTGGTTATAGTGTGGAGCAAATTAGAAAAGATGGTTTTGATATTTTACTTGAAATAGAAACTCTTTTAAGCTCAGATACTGGATTATCGAGAGTAAAAAGTGCTAGTTTTTTACTTCAAAATAGTTTAGAGACTATTGCAAAGTTTAATCCAGATTTGATGATATTTGCAGGTGATAGAGAAGATGTACTTATGTATGCGATGATTGGAGGATATTTAAATATTCCAACTATTCATGTATTTGCAGGGGATCATGTAGAAGATGGCTACATTGACAACCCAATTCGCCATGCAACTTCAAAGCTCTCATCAGCTCATTTTGTAACACTAGAAGAGCATAAAAAAAGATTAGTTCGGATAGGAGAAGATAGAAAAAGAGTCTTTGTAACGGGAAATATTTCTTTGGATAAATTTGTTCAGTTTCAACCATTAACAAAAAATGAACTTCAAAATCATTTTAACTTACAAGATAGATTTGAAGAGTTTGCTTTGATGATTTTTCACCCTGTAACAGAAGAGATGCCTAATGTTGATACATATTTTGAGAATATTTTGAAAAATTTAGAACAACGGAATATCAATACTTTTGTAAGTTATCCAAATGTAGATCCTGGGAATCAAAAGCTTGTAAAAGTAATAGATAAGTATAAAGAAAATAAAAATTTCTTCTTTTATAAAAATTTAGATAGAGAACTTTTTATGTCTATCTACAAACATTCTAGGTTTATTATTGGGAACTCTTCATCTGGTGTTTGTGAATCTGCAAGTCTTAAAATTCCAGCTATCAATGTTGGACTTCGACAAACTGGAAGATATGCAGATAAAAATGTAATTTTTTGTGGTACAAGCTATCAAGATATAAGTGATAGTATAAATAGAGCTTTATCAAAAGAGTTTTTGGAAAATTTGAAAGATTTACAGAATTCTTATGGTGATGGTAATAGTGCAAGAAAAGCTTATGAAATTCTAAAAACTGTAAATTTTAAATCTATGATATCAAAAGTGGAAGACCCTTTAAAAGTGGAGTTGATATGAAAAATAAAGTCTTAATAATTGCAGTTCATCCAGATGATGAAACTTTAGGATGTGGAGGAACTTTACTAAAACATAAAGTAAATGGTGATGAGATACATTGGTTAATCTGTACGACAATAGATAAAGAACATAATTATTATATGAAAAGGGAAAAAGAGATAGAAGAAGTATCTAATCTTTATAACTTTGATAGTGTTCATAATTTACGACTAAAAACAATGCAAGTGGATGAATATACGGTCAGTGAACTTGTGAGTAAAATTTCTCAAGTGATAAAAGAAGTCCAACCAAATATTATTTATCTTCCTTTTAAAGGTGATGTTCATAGTGACCATAGAAAAATATTTGAAGCAAGTTACAGCTGTACAAAATCATTTAGATATCCATTTATCAAAAAAATATATATGATGGAAACACTTAGTGAAACAGAGTTTGCTCCAAGTACCAAAGAAGATAGTTTTGTGCCTAATGTTTTTGTTGATGTTAGTGAGTTTTTTGAGAAGAAAATAGAGATAATGAAAGTATTTGAAAGTGAAGTGGCAGAACATCCTTTTCCAAGAAGTGAGAGAAATTTAAAAGCTTTGGCAACTTTAAGAGGTGCTACTTGCGGATGTGAATATGCTGAGAGTTTTATGCTTTTGAAGGAAATTTTATGAAAAATATACTAAATATAAAACTTACTATAAATGCAACTATTAAAGAAGCTTTACAAATCATAGATGGTGGAGCGATGCAAATAGCATTGATAGTTGATGAAAATGATAAGTTATTGGGAACTTTAACAGATGGAGATATCCGAAGAGGTCTTTTGCGAGGGCTTGATTTGAATAGTTCTATAGAGTCTATTATTTTTAAAACACCTACTATTGCAAAAATAAGTGATACAAAAGAGGAAATTTTACAACTTGCACTTTCTAAAAAACTGCATCAAATACCAATCGTTGACGATAATGGGAAAATTTTAGGGATTCAAGAGATAGAAGAACTTATAAAACCAAAAGGAAAGATAAACAAAGTGATTCTTATGGTAGGAGGTCTAGGAACTAGACTGCGACCACTTACAGAAAATACTCCAAAGCCTATGCTCAAAGTAGGTAATAAACCAATTTTGCAAACTATCGTAGAAAAATTTGCAGAATATGGATATGTAAATATTGTGATGTGTGTCAACTATAAGTCACATATCATACAAGATTATTTTGGAGATGGAAAAGAGTTTGGTGTTAATATAGAGTATATACTAGAAGAACAACGAATGGGAACAGCAGGGGCTTTGAGTCTATTAACCCAAAAACCAATTGAGCCATTTTTTGTGATGAATGGTGATTTACTTACAAATGTAAACTTTGAACACCTACATGATTATCATATATCTAATAACTCTATGGGAACTATGTGTGTAAGAGAGTATGATTTTCAAGTTCCTTATGGAGTTGTAAATATAAAAGATAGTAGGATATTATCTATTGAAGAAAAACCTACCCATAAATTTTTTGTAAGTGCAGGAATATATATGCTTTCTCCTGAAATATTAGAGTATATTCCACAAAATGAATTTTATGATATGCCTACTTTGTTTGAAAAAATTATAAGTGAAAACAAAAATGCTATATCATTCCCTCTTAGAGAATATTGGCTAGATATCGGACGAATGGAAGAATATAAAAAAGCAAATGAAGAATATGACGAGGTATTTTAATTGAAAGTTTTACTTATAGGTTTTGGTTCAATAGGAAAGAGACATTATGATGTACTATCTAAACTATCTGAAATTCAAAGTATAGATTTAGTTACTAAACAAAATATCGAAGATAAAATTTGCTATAAAAAACTAGAAGGTGTCGATAATATAAATCAATATGATTATTTTGTAATAGCTAGTGAAACCAATAAACATTTTGAACAATTAAAATTTTTAGAGGAAAATGTAAAAAATAAATTAATTTTTTGTGAAAAACCTCTTTTTGAATCAAAAAAAGATTTAGAAATAAAAAATAATAAAGTATTTTTAGGATATGTTCTTAGATTTCATCCCTTACTTGAAAAATTAAAAGAATTTGTAAAGAATGAGAATATTATTTTAGTAAATGCAAAATGTGGGCAATATTTACCATCTTGGAGACCACATACAGATTATAAAAATTGTTACAGTGCAAAAAAAGAAGAAGGTGGTGGAGTATTATTGGATTTAAGCCATGAGATTGATTATGTTCAATGGTTATGTGGGCAAATAAATGAGATAAAAAGCTATCAGGTAAAAATTTCAGATTTAGAGATAAATTCTGATGATTTAACTATGTTACTAGGGAAAACAAACAAAAATATCCTAGTAAATATTTCAATAGATTATATAAGTAAAAATACTCATAGAAAATTATTTGTTGAAACTTTTGAACATACTTATGAGTTAGATTTTTTATCAGCTAAATTAACTAAAAAAAATAAAACTGGACTTGAAGAGATATATAGTTTTTCAAATTTAGAAAGAAATTATATGTTTGAAAAAATGCATTTGGATATTTTTAATCAACAAAAAAATATCTGTACTTTTATAGATGCTTTAGAAGTAATGGATACTATATCAACTATACAGGAGCAAAACAGATGAGTAATATCTTATGTACAATTTGTGCAAGAGGTGGCAGTAAAGGTGTTAAAAACAAAAACATCAAAGAGCTTCATGGCAAACCACTTATCGCTTACACTATAGAACAAGCAAGAGCCTCAGGACTTTTTGAACATATAGTCATAAGCACAGATAGTGATCAGATAGCAAATGTAGCAAAACAATATGGGGCAGAAGTGTTTTTTAAAAGAAGTCCTGAAATGGCAAGTGATACTGCTGGAAAGTTAGATGTGATAAAAGATGCTTTCAAAAGAAGTGAAGAGCACTATAATAGAACTTTTGATTATTTGATAGACCTAGATGCAACTGCACCTCTTCGTAGTATAGAAGATATAATAAACTCTTTTAATCAGCTTAAAGAAAATGACAATGACAATCTAATCACAGCAATGCCTAGCAGGCGAAGCCCATATTTTAATCTAGTTGAACAAAATAAAGATGGAAAAGTATATTTATCAAAAAAACTTGATAGTGCAGTAGTACGAAGACAAGATGCTCCTAAATCTTATGACATGAATGCTTCTATTTATATATGGAAGAGAGATGTTATTTTAAATGAGGGTTCTTTATTTTTAGAAAAAACAGGATTATATGTGATGCCAGAAGAAAGATCAATAGATATAGATAATGAGCTTGATTTTAAATTTGTAGAGTTTTTGATAGAAGAGAGATCATGATTAACAATATTATAAGAAAATATAAATTCGATAAGCATTCTGATAGATTAGGACCTGATTGTCCTTTTACACATTGGAAATTATATTTTAAAAACTCTATGCAAGATATATGTAAAAAAAAGTTTAAAAGTTTTGGTAAGAATGCTGAATTTAGGGCAGGAGCTTATGCAATTACTTGTTCTAAAATTTCGTTAGGAGAAAATGTAATTATAAGACCTAATTGTATGTTATTTGCTGATCCAAGAGAAGAAAAAGATGGAGAAATAATTATAGAAGATAATGTAATGTTAGGTTCAGGGGTACATATATATGTAGCAAATCATAGATATGATTTAAAAAATATAGATATTATTAATCAAGGTCATTATTCTGCAAAAACTGTAATTTTAAAAAAAGGTTGTTGGATAGGGGCTAATACAATAATTTTACCTGGAGTAACAATTGGTGAAAATAGTGTTGTGGGTGCAGGTAGTGTTGTTACGAAAGATGTTGCTTCTCATACTTTGGTAGTAGGTAGTCCTGCAAAATTTATAAAAGAAATATAATTTAAAAGAAAGAATTAAAATGTTAGAAAATAAAGTTGTTGTAATAACAGGTGGAGCTGGACTTATAGGAAAAGAGTTTGTAAAAGCTGTAGTTGAAAATCAAGGAATCGCTATAATAGCTGATATAAATGAAGAATTAGGATTAAAAGCAAAAGAAGATTTATCAAAAGAGTTAAATACTATAAATATAGATTTTGTAAAACTTGATATCACTTCGAAAAATTCTTTAACTGAATGTATAGAATACTTGGACAAAAAATATCAAAGAATTGATGCTCTTGTAAACAATGCCTATCCTAGAAATAAAAACTATGGAAAACATTTTTTTGATGTAGTGTACGATGACTTTGTGGAAAATTTAGGATTAAATCTTGGTGGATACTTTACAGCATCACAACAATTTGCACTTTATTTTCAAAAGCAAGGTTATGGAAATATTGTAAATATTAGCTCAATTTATGGGGTAGTTGCGCCACGATTTGAAATATATGAAGGTACAACAATGACTACTCCAGTAGAGTATGCAGCTATAAAATCAGGGCTTATACATCTTACAAAATATATGGCTAAGTATTTTAAAGGGATGAATATCAAAGTAAATGCTTTAAGTCCAGGGGGAATATTTGATAGTCAACCAGAACCATTTTTGGCAAAATACAAAGAGCAATGTTTAAATAAAGGAATGCTTGATAAAAGTGACCTAAAAGGAACTTTAGTTTATTTATTGAGTGATATGAGTAAATTTGTTAACGGACAGAATATTGTTGTTGATGATGGGTTTTGTTTATGAGTATAATTTTACAACCAACATCACCACTTAGAGGTGCAAACGATATAGATAATGCGATAGAGTTTATGTTTGAAAAAAATGGTGATGCAGTAGTATCAGTATGCGAACTTGAACATCCAATCCATTGGAGTGGTACTTTACCAAAAGATAAAAATATGAGTAAATTTCTTGATAATGTAGCAGTTCAGTCAAGAAGTCAAGATTTGGAAAAATACTATAGACTTAATGGAGCTATTTATATCTGTGATGTACAGAAGTTTTTAGATGAGTGGTGCGTGTTTTTAAAAGAGAATATTTTTGCATTTGAAATGGCTCAAGAAAAGTCTGTTGATATAGATACAAGATTGGATTTTAAGATAGCTGAAGTTATGATGGAAGAATATAAATAATTATGAACTCATCTCTTCAGGTTAATATCTCAAATAAAAAACAGTATCTCTATGTTTGGCTTGATATCCTAGGGTTTAGTGATATTTTAGATAAACAAGATAGTTATAAAGAGCTAATAAATCTGTTGAAATATTTTAGAAATAAATTTGAGAGTATGGAATTAACAACTAAAACATTAATTATCTCGGATGGTATAGTTTTGATTTTTGAGTTAAATAAAGAGATAGATTCATTAAATAAAATTTTCCAAAATATTGCCAAAATACAAGAAGAGTTTGTGCTTGAGAAGAATTATTTTTTAAGAGGTGGTATGGCTGTAGGTACTATTGAAGAAAATGAGCAAGATGATGGTTTGAAGTATTTAATTAGTAATGCATTATCAAAAGCTTATAATCTTGAGAGTAAATTTGTGAAATACCCTATAATAGCTACAAGTAAAAGTGAGATAGCTAAACTCAATGAGTTTTATTTTGCAGAGAAAGGCATAGAAGAGTTTGGATTACTAAAAAGCTATAGTACATCATCAAAAACTGGAAAAGAAGAGTACATCTATTTTATAGACTTTATAAGTAATAAAAGGTTTGAAGATATTTTAAAAGTAGGTTTAAAAAAACATCAATCTTCACCTCAAGTTTTAGAAAAATATATATGGCTTTATAGATACTATAATCAAAAATTTGAAT
This sequence comes from Sulfurimonas limnophila, assembly GCF_059705345.1. Taxonomy (NCBI): domain Bacteria; kingdom Pseudomonadati; phylum Campylobacterota; class Epsilonproteobacteria; order Campylobacterales; family Sulfurimonadaceae; genus Sulfurimonas; species Sulfurimonas limnophila. The sequence goes on along the minus strand of NZ_AP046128.1, from coordinate 56,231 downwards.
CAAATGCCAATAGCCATATCGGCGGTGTTGCACTATGAAATTCATTGATGTACCTCTAGAGAACACTATCTCAAAAGAAGTGATGTTTTTAAGTGATACTATAGAGAAATATAATAATCTTGTGCTACTTGGCTCACCTGGAAGTGGTAAAACCTCATTACTTGATAAATATGCTAGTGAAAATAGCAATGCTTTTAAAGTGTCTGTAAAAGAATTTTTGAAACTAGATGTAGAAGTCCCTGAAAGCAGTAACATATTACTACTTGATGGTTTAGATGAGTATAGAAGTTTTGAAAAGGATAAAGCTTTTGTTGTTACAGAGTTGGCTCATAAACTAAAAAAATACAGTTGTAAAAAACTTATAAGCTGTAGAGAGTTAGATTGGTACGGTGACAATGACAATAGAGTACTTCAAAATAGTCTTAATGAGTATTTTGAGATTTATAGAATAAACACTCTTAATAAAACTTTACAAGCTAAAATGATAGGTCTTTTTGATAGCAGTTTAGACTCTAGTAAAGTAGTTGAAAAGTTTGCTTTTACAGGCTTACTTCAAAACCCACAACTTTTAAAAATGATTGTACAAACATACAACAAAACAGAAGAAACTTTAAATACCAAAAAAGATATTTTTGAAGCTTTTATAAAAATAGCTGGACAAGAACATAATTCTCAGCATAGCAGGATAACTATTAATAACGAGGATATCTTTAAATACAATGGCTATTTGGCATTTTTTTATATGCTAAGTGATGTAAGTACTTTTGATGATGAATTTTTAGCTCAAGTTGCTAATGAAAAATTTAATTTGGATATTTTAAAAGATGTTGTTAAGTCAAAGCTTTATACTCAAAATACTATTTTTATACATAGAACTATAGCAGAGTATCTGTGTGCGAGATTTATAGTTGAGTATAAACTCAATACAGATAATAAACTTTTCAAAAGAAGAGTTAAGACTCTTTTTATAACTAAGCACGACAAGATTGTTTCTGAACTCAGAGGTGTTTATAGTTGGATTGGGGTTCTTACTCAGGATATGGAGTATATATCTGTTGATCCTTTTTACCAGTTAGTCTATGCAGATAATAGTTTTTTTAATGCCGAGTTTAAAAAAGAGATACTAACAAGTATCAAAGAGTACTCTAAAAAAGAGCCTTATTTTTTTAATGCACATATAAATACAAGGCTAAGAGGTTTTTATGCAAAAGAGTTAGATGAGTTTTTAATAGAAGAATTTCAAAATTCAATAAAGCAGAGTAATCATTATTTACTTTTAATATCACACATTATCATAGATGCACAAAATATTTCGTCAAAATTAAAAGAGTTTATAACTGACAAGATAAATGATAGTGCAGTAAATCCATATATTAAAGAAAATTTGATAGTTCATTTTGATAAAGATGATAAAAAAGAGATTTTAAAAAAAGTACTAAATGGAATCATAGAAGATAATGAATACAATACCCTCAAAGAAAAACTTATTAGAAAACTTTATCCAAAAGATATAGCGATAGAAGAACTTATAGAGGCACTAAAAAAATATAATAAAAGCAATATGATGGGGCAGTGCTTTTATCTTTTTGATACAAAGTTTGAGGATAAGTATAAACTAATAGATGAACTTTATAAAAATCTACAAGAGCTTACAAGTGATGAAAATATACTTAGTTTTGAAGAAAGAGAGCCATTTTATAGTATAGAGTTTTTTATAAAAGATTATTTTGTGGAGCTTTGTTTGAATTACAAAGAGAAGTACTCTGCGAAAGATATATATGATATATTAGTACATTTTCATAGCTACTATGAGAATTATGAGCAGTTAGAGTTTGAAGCATATACAAAAGAGACAAAAGAAAAGTTAGAAACTTCTCATAAGCTATTGGAAGAGTTGTCAAATGAGCTATTTACTATCTTTGTAAAAAAAAGAATTAAAGTAAGCAGTATAGACTTTTATGATTTTGACAATATTTTTTCATTGGTAAAACCTACTCTTAAGTCAGAAATATTTCTCAAAAATATGAGTGAAAAGCAAAGTGAAACTATAAATAAAGAGTTGTTCTATAATGCTATGGTGTACTACAAAGACAAAGAACTAAATAGTGAGTTTGAAACTACAGCAAAGAGATATAGCTTTGAAAATGTTTTAGAGCAATTTAAAAACCCTTTAAAATCAAAGTGGGAAATAGAGTCGGAACAACGACAGCAAAAAAAAGAAGCTGAATTAAAAGAGAAAAGCATAAAACATATTTTGAATCTAAAACTGATAATGATATTTTGAATTCGTTTAATGACTTGAAGTGGGCATACTTTTTTCTAAGCCAAGGAAAAGGCTTGATAGATGATGAAACTAAAAAAAGACTTGAAAGTATACTAAAACAACTTTTAGAAAAGTATCTTTATCGTGATGAAGCTAATTTAACTAAACTTTTGCCTAGTATAAACAAACACCGTGAAATCGATATGATTTATTATGAAGCACTTACTCTCAATGAAGATAAAGTAAATTTTGATGCTTTGGATAGAGATCTAAAAGAGTATCTGTATGTTTTAGATGTGGAAAGAGAAAATGTCATAAATGTAGATCATGCAGAAAAGTTTAGAAAGTATGCTGAAGAGAGCTTTGCTTTAGAAGTATTAAGAAGAGCAATAGATAAATTGCTAGAGGATGAGAAGTTAAGGTGCTATATCGAAACTTTGGAAGATATAAAGATACTAAAAAACTTATTACATTTTTATAACTCTCAAGATACTAAAAAAAGCATAGTAGAAAACTTGGTAGAAAATATACATTTTACGATTGGTAATGATGATTTAGAATATATTTTTGACACCTATGGAGTACTAGAAGCAAATCTGATTTATAAAGTAAAAAAAGAAGAATTGCTAAGTCAGGAAGAGCTTGTAAATTTGTATTCAAAGCTATTTAGATTTGATGATTACAAGCATAATTTTAAAAAGTTAGATAGCTCCTATAAGAGACAACTAATATACAATATGATGATAATTTTTAAAAATAAAAGAATGTTAAAGTTTAGTAGTGGAGTTCAAACTAGCTATGATGAAGTAGCAAACTTTTTAAACCAAAAATCATTAGGTATTTTAGAAATTGAAGAGTTAAATAAGTTATTAGAAAAAGTAGATACAGAGAGCTTTTGGCATGACTATATTTTAAATGAAATTAGTACTAAGTCTCAAAATGAAGCAAATAATTTTAATAGGCTCAAAGTCCAATCTCTTGTAGAGTTTATAAACAAAAGTGAGATTTTAGACTACAAAGATTTTTTTGAAGAGTTTTGCTTAAGACTCTTAGATATTAAAATAGCAATAGAGGATAATAGAGACAATGAAAGAGAACTGTTTTATGTAAATCGAAAAGCAAAAACAGAAAATGAATGTAGAGATGTGATTGTTGGGAAATTAAAAGATAAGTATCAAGATATCATAGTGTCAAGAGAACAACAAGAAGCAAACAATAGAGCTGACATAAATATAAAATACAAAAAAAATAATAACCTTGAGATACAAATTGAGTGTAAAAGAGATGATAATAGTGAGATATACGCAGGCATAAAAGAACAACTTATAGATAAATACTTTGCGACACATGTGAGTTATGGAATTTATTTAATTTTTTATTTTGGAGAAAAAAAAGATATGCAGAAAATGCTTGATAAGATAAAAGAAAATATTTCATCGGAGTATGAAAATAGTGTGAAGATTGTGTTGATTGATTTGAGGATTGATTGATATGAAAAATATTTTTTTAGTTTGCTATGGTGCAGGACACATAAACATAATAGAGCCAATCGTTGATCAACTTCTTAAAAGTAAAAATTATAATGTTAAACTGTTAGCATTAACAACAGCATATTTAAAAGTAAAAAATAAGTATGATAAAAATATTTTAAAGTCTGTTTCTGACTATCTTTTTTTATTTGATGAAAATATTGATACTATTTTTCAAAATGCTTTAAAAATATTTGAAGAGAACTATAATGAATCTATCGGCTTGTCAAAATTAGAAGTTTTATCTTATCTTGGACTTTCTTATAGTGAATCAATAACAAAGCTGGGAAAAGATAATGCCTATGCAGAATATAAAAAAATAGGAAGACAAAGTTTTTTACCAATAAATACTATTAAAAAAATTTTAGATTACGAAAATATTGATTTGCTTATTACTACAAATTCTCCACGATTTGAGAAAGCATCTCTTTTTGCAGCTAAAGAGCTGAATATAAAAAGTATTCAAATCATAGATTTATTTGGAGATGATTTGATAGAACAAAATGCTACATACACAATAGTAATGAATGAAATGGTAAAAAATAAACTTATAAAAAAGGGATTTGAAGAAGGTAGTGTTTTTGCTTTGGGGCAACCTGCGATTGAAAAAAGCATTGAAAAAGTAAATTCAATTCAAAAAGATAAAATAAAAATTAAACTAGGTAAAAATAAGAAAAATTTAGTTTATTTTTCACAAGTACCTGTAAATCTAACTGATAATAAAAATTTAACCCCAAACGAAATGTATAAAAATATAAATGATGTTATTTTTAACATATTTGAAGAATTAAAAGATTCTTATAATATATTCATTAAAGCTCATCCTAGTGAATCAAAAGAATTCTATGAGATATATTTAAATAAACATACATATGTGAATTTTCTTGAAGGTAAGTATGATACAAATAGTATATTGTCTATAAGTGATATAGTAATAACACCTTTTTCTACGGTTGCATTACAAGCTATTTGCTTAAATAAATTAGTTTTTACTTTTAAACCAAAATTTTGTAATGTTTATCCAATAAAAGAGTATCAAAACAAACCTTTTATCTATAGCAATAGTTATGATGAATTATTTAAAAATATAGTTGATATTAAATTTTTAGATAGTAATTTAAATCAAGATAATAGTTTTTTAAAACTAAATTTTTTTAAAAACTTCAATAAGTTTATTGATAATTATGTATAAAATTACTCAACTTTCGCACATAGATTTTGATGTTTAATTTATCTACGAAAGCCCATAAATAGGCGCTTTTTAGTATAATTATGTTACCACTAACATCATTATAAAGGTCTATTTTATGGAACTTGCAAATTATATAGAAACTGCTATGAAAAGCATATTAAAGAATCCAATCCTTGAAGTGCTAATAGAGATAAAAATCACAAAAATACTCAAGCAGAGCAACTTCATTAAACGAAATGTCGGCTATCCACCATTTCAAATAATCTTACACTTCGTGTATATGCTTATCATGAATAAAAGACAGTCTACATTCATAAAAAAGAGCGATAGTGCATTTGGCAAAGACGCTTATTACCGATTTATCAAAGAGAGTCGTTACAACTGGCGAAAGTTTTTAATACTAAGCACTACTGCGCTTTTGCAAAGAATAAAACCTCTACATAAAAACGGTGAACATCGCTTGCTCATTATTGATGACACAGTCGAAGCTAAAAGTGGTAAACATATTGAAGGAAGCTGTAAATATATTTGGAGCAATAAAGAGCACAGAAGCATAAATGCGCTCAATATCGTATCTCTAAATTATGCAGATTCACATTCAACATTTCAACTTGATTTTTCCATCAAGATGAATGATAGTCGTCGAAAAGATATATCTGAATTCACTTCAACTGTTCATCATCGTAGTAATTCTCATAAGCGTAAAGTTGAATCTCTCAAAGGTAAAAACATTTTAGCTATTGAGATGCTTGAGAGAGCGTTAGAGCAAGGGGTAGATGCAGACTACCTACTTATAGACAGTTGGTACGCTAAACCAGACTTCATACATCAAGCTAATGAGCTTGGCATGCCAGTAATAGCAAGACTTCCAAATAATAAACTCATTTGGAACTTTAAGGGCAAACATAAAACTATGAATGCAATCTATGATAGTATGAAAAACTCTCGTCATAAACAGAGTGGCAAACATGGAAAAATATCTTATAAATATTTCGATGCAATTGTAGAACATGCTGTTCTAGGCAAAGTCAAGCTCGTATTTTTGCACACAGGTAAAGACTTGTTGGTTTTTATCTCAACTGATATTATCATTATAGGCAAAGAGATTCTAGCAACTTATAAAAAGAGATGGAATATTGAGCAAGGTTACAAAGATTTGCGAAACCTGTTTGGGTTTGGCAAAGAAGAGAATCGTATCTATGAATCACTAATTGCAAAAATAACTCTCTCAATGTTTGCCTACAACATTGTAAGCTATATCAATCGCATAAAACATGAGCCACAAACTCTAGGAGAATTATTTAGAGACTTAGAGTGTGAGCTTGAAACTCTTGCAATATCAATGCAACTCTTCATTCAAATACTGACAAAAATCTCTGAAATTGAAAATGTTGTCAAGGATAATAAAGATTTACTGACTATTCTCGCTGTACTCAACGCTTATACTCAAAAAGAGTTGGGTTTTATGTGCGAAAGCTGAGTAAAATTAAATATTTAGAATTATTATCCTTTGCTATATATTTTTTGTTTATAATATTTGGAATTAAAGAATTTTCAATCTGGTCTCAAATAACTGATTTGCTTATTGAAAATGACATTGAATCTAATATAACAACATTGGCTACATTGGTAGTTACAGAACACCCACATACTTTGAGAGTATTTTTAATTTTCCCTATTTATTTATTGGCAGAGTTTTTATTTTTAGATGTAAAAATTGTTTTTTCAATAGTAGCATTGTCTATATTGTTTTTCACCTACTATATGATTTTGTTTATCATAAAGGATTATGTCAGTCGAAAGAAAGCTTTTTTAATTTTAATCTTTCTTATAAACATAAGTTTCTTTATGAATGGACGAATAATGTTTTCTATATTTGGAAATACACTATTATTATATTTATTATATTTAAATTTTTATACATTAATAAAAATGAATATTTTTAAAAAACTATTTTTATATATACTTGCTATGTGGTTTGTATCAGTTAGTTCGGGCACATTTATGGTATTTTTATTATCAGTAGCTTTTTTTTATGGGTTGCATTTCTTAGTTAAATTACCTTATTTAAATAAGAAAGTAATGTGGGCTTTTTTAGCATTTTTGTTACTATTGATATTAATACATCCAATAATTGAAATATTTATCGATAAAAATTTAACATATTATGATGGTAGTATTATAAATATGCTTTCGCATGGAATTGGTAAATATTTAATAAAATATATAAGTATAATAATTCCTTTTTTTGTTTTAGTTGCCTTATTGGGACCAATTGTTTTTTTGTACATAAAGAGTTATAAAATTCTTATACTTCCTTTTTCTATGATACTTGCCTCAATTTCAGTTGGTTTATTTGGATTGTCTTCATTGGTATCTGGTATGTCCGCATATTTATTATTTATGTATATGTTTTTCAATAAAAAAAGAATAAAAAGGCAGGATATTGTCAAAAAAAATATTAATTAATAGTCTAGTACTTAGTTTTGGAATCTTACTGGGAAGATTTAGTGGATATATAAGAGAGCTTATAATTGCATATAAATTTGAAGTGAGTATTGAAGCAGATAATATTATTTTAATGCTAACAATTCCTGATTTATTAAATAATTTATTATCAGCTGGTGTTATATCTGGTATTTTGATTCCTTTACTGAGTAAAAGCGAACAAATAGAAATGATAATAAGTGAGTTTGTGAAAAAACTATTTATTATTTGTGTAGCATTATATTTAGTCGTTATTTCTGTCATCTTTTTTATGTATGATTTTTATCTTTTTGGTCTTATGGGATTATCATTATTATCAATATTTCCAAATATTATTACATTTCTTTCCTCTTCTTATCTTCAGTATGAACAAAGATTTAAAGCACAGTCATTAAATACTTTGATTTTTAATACTGTTATAATTTGTTTTTTATTATTAGGATTTTATAGCTATATTTTTGCTATAGGAGTTATATTAGCAAGTATTGTTAGAATGTTATGGATAATAAATGATTTAAAATATACAAAAATAGATGTTAAATCCTTTTTCAAAGTAAGTCAAAATAATATATTAAAATATAGAATTGTTATTTTTATGATTTTTTCAAATGGTATAATATTTATTTTACCTATGATTGATAAACTATTTGCTTCAAAATTAGCAGATGGCTCAGTAGCAATACTATCTTATGCAGAAAAAATATATCTTTTACCTGTTTCTGTATTTTTGACTACTTATGCTGTAGCAATGTTCCCAAATTTAACAAAACTTGTACAAGAAAAAAATTATGAAGAAGTCAGTAAGACTTTAAAAAAATCGATCATATTAAATATATTTGTTTCATTATTATTTATTTCATTACTATTTATTTTTAATATAAAAATAGTAGAGTTGTTTTATGGAATTGTTGGTGTAAAGAGTGAAAATATTTTACTCATTTCTCAAACTTTAGAAGCCTATTTAGGGGCTATGCTTTTAGCGGGAACAAATAGTATTTTATTGAATCTATTTCTAGCAAACAGGTGGTATTACAAATTGATATACTATTCTTTGTTTATGCTATCAATAAAATTAATTTTAAATACACTTATAGTACATAACCAGTATGAAATAAAGTATATAGCATATAGTACTTCGTTTTTAATGCTAATTTCAGTGATAGGTTTATTGATAATATATGCTTATAAAAAAAATTCTGGTAAAGCTTTTGACAAATTTAAATTATAAAAGGTAGTGTATTTATGACAACAATGATTTTAGATAATAATATTGATAATATCAAAGTGTATGATATTTCTGGCGTTGATAGAATATTTATTGACTTAGAAATTCTAGGTAAAAAAGAGAGGCAAGGACATCTTGATACTGTTATTAGTACTCATAGTACAGAAGATATAAAAAAAGCAAAACAAGTATTAAAAAATAGTAAAGTTCTGGTTAGGATAAATCCAATTCACAATAATAGTGCCACTGAAATTTATCATGCTATTGAAAATGGTGCAGATATAATAATGCTACCTATGTTTAAAACACCTGAAGAGGTAAGACTTTTTATAGATTATGTGGATAATAGAGCAAGAACTTGTTTGCTCCTTGAAACCTCTGAAGCTTTAGCAAGGCTTGATGATATACTTGAAATAGATGGTATTGATGAAATACACATTGGTCTTAATGATTTACATTTAGCTTTAGAATTAGACTTTATGTTTGAATTAATGGGAGATGGAATCGTTGAGTATATAGCCAATAAAATAAAATTCAAGAATATTCCTTTTGGAATTGGTGGGGTTGCTCGAATGGATGAAGGAATGCTTATGGGAAGAATTATAATTAACGAGCATATTAGATTAGGTTCTTCAATGGTCATACTATCAAGAACATTTAAAAGAGATTTAGAAGTTGATAAAGAAATAATTAAAAAAGAGATAGTAAAGCTACAAAATTGTGCAAAAGAAGCGAGAGCTATGAGTGAGAATGATTTATTAAAAAATAAACTTATATTGAAAAAACTTGCTAAAGATGTAGCTGCATTAATAAGGGAAAAAAAGTAAATGTACAAAAATATAATTAAAAGAGTTATTGATGCTGTAGGTGCTTTACTTCTACTATTAATATTAGTAATACCATTTATTATTATAGCAATTCTAATAAAATTTGACTCAAAAGGAAGTGTCTTTTATCGACAAATTAGAGTGGGACTTAACTGTAGAGAATTTAAAATTTTTAAATTTAGAACTATGGTATCAAATGCAGATCAATTAGGCGGATATAGCACAGTCAAAAATGATAGCCGAATTACAAAAATAGGGCAAGTGCTACGAAAAACAAGTTTAGATGAATTGCCACAAGTTATAAATGTAATTTTTGGAAATATGAGTTTTATTGGTCCAAGGCCCGATGTACCAGATCAAAAAAAGAATTATACTGAAATAGAGTGGATAAAAAGACATCAAGTACTGCCTGGTATAACTGGTTTAGCACAGTGTAGAAATAGACATGGAACAACTAATAGTAGTAGAAAAAAATATGATCTCTTTTATAATAGAAAAGTGAACTTTTGTCTCGATATAAAAATAGTATTGTGGACTTTAAAAGTATTGAAAAAAGGAAGTTATTAATATGTGCGGAATTGCAGGCTTTATAAATAAAAATAATTTAAATCAAGATAGATATATAAACGATACTATAGAAAGTATCAAGCATCGTGGTCCTGATGAATTTGGTGTTTTTAATGAAAATGGAGTATGTTTAATAAATACAAGATTGAGTATCATTGATGTTGCTCATGGTCATCAGCCTTTTGTGAGCGACGATAAAAATATTTATGTAATTCAAAATGGTGAAATTTATAATTATCTAGAAGTACAAAATGAATTAAAAAAATTAGGTATTCGATTTGATACAAATAGTGATACAGAAGTTATATTAAGAGCTTATGAAGTCTTTGGAAGAAAATGTTTTGAAAAATTCAATGGAATGTTTGCCATTGCTATTTTTGATAAAGTAAAAAATAAATTAATTTTGGCAAGAGATAGACTCGGTGTTAAGCCTTTATATTTGTATGAAAAAGATCAAGAACTACATTTTTCTTCAGAGATAAAGAGTTTCTTAACTTATGAAAATTTTGATAAAGAAATAAATAATCAGTCAATTCACAACTATTTAAAATTTAATTATATACCAATCCCAAATACAATTTATAAATTTGTAAAACATGTGGAGCCAGCACATTATTATGAAATTGACTGCAATTCTTTACAGATAGAAAAAACTAAATATTGGGAAATAAAAAATTTACCAGAAATAAAAAACATTTCAGAAGACGAAGTATTTGAGAAAATTGATGAAATATTGACCGATGCTATAAAAATTAGGCTTAGAAGTGATGTTGGGATAGGGGCATTTCTGAGTGGAGGGTTGGATTCTAGTTTAGTTTGTGCGATGACTAAGAAAAAATTTGATGTATCTCTTGATACTTATTCTATTGGATTTAAAGAAAAAAGATTTGATGAATCAGATTGGGCAAAAAAAGTTGCCCAATATTGTGGATTAAATAATAAAGTGCATATTTTAGAAAGTGATATTATAGATTTATGGAATACTACAACATGGCATAATGATCAACCACATGGAGACATTTCGTTTATTCCAACTTATATAATTTCAAAATTTGCAGCACAAGATTATAAACTTGTTTTTACAGGCGATGGAGGTGATGAAGCATTTGCTGGTTATACAAAATATTTTAGTGTATTTAATAATAGCTTGGATGATTACTTTGATTCTATTTCTTTAATTAAAGATGATGATGACTTTGATAAATTATACACAGAGAATTTTCGTAAAGATATTGACTATAGTGTTCCTAAAAACATATTTAATGAAGTGATTAGTGAGGTAGATTCAAAAGATAATGTAAATAAAATTTTACATTTTGATACAAGGCAGTTACTACCTGGAAATAACTTAGTTAAACCTGACAAGATGGCCATGGCTAACTCTTTAGAAACACGAAGTCCTATGCTTGATTATAGATTGTTTGAATATATGCAAAGCTTACAAGGCAGTTTTAAATTAAGAGATGATGAAACAAAATATATTTTGAAGAAATTTGCATTAAAGTATTTGCCAAAAGATATAGTATATAGAGATAAGCAAATGTTTACAGTTCCTGTGGGAGAATGGTTTAAAACTCATTTGAAACATTATGTTGAAGACATTATAAAAAGTGATTCGTTAAAAAATAGAGGTATATTTAATAGTAAATATTTAGAAAATATTTTACAAAAGCATATCGATAATGAAAAAGATTATACAAGAGAGTTAAGAGCTATCGTAAACCTTGAAATATGGTTCAGAGAATTTGAGTAATAAGTCCAAAATAAAATTAATTATATGGGAGGTTTTTTTATGAGAATTAATAAAAAGATACTAAATTTGATTGTGATTATTTTTTTCTCTATTATTACTTTTTGGTGGACTTCTTTTATATTTCATCTTGATATGGCTTGGAATGTTTTGGTTACTATTATTGGGTTTAGAATAGTAGCTTCATTTTTACTATTTAAAGACTATTCCCTCTCTTGGAGTAAATCTACTCAAAAAACATTTTTGATAAAAAGTATCGTAGTAGCTATTCCTTTAATACTTTATATCCCTATATTTTATGGTGAGGTTAGAATCGCATTTATGTTAAATGAAGCCTTGACTTATTTAGTTTGTATTAGTTTTGTGATGTATTCATACCACTACTATATCAATAAAAGTGGTATAACAAAAACAAAATCTCTTGTAATTTATGGAGCTGGGAAAGCGGGTATGAAACTTGAAGACGAGTTTAGAAATACTGAGTACAAGGTAAAATATTTTGTAGATGATGATCCTATAAGCCAAGGAAGAAGTATCGATGGTATCAAAGTTATATCAAAATCAAAGCTTAAAGAACTTATAGGTGAGGATAAGTTAGACTTATTGGTCATAGCAATACCAAGTGCAAATAAAAATAGAGCTAAAGAAATACATGAAAATTTAAGTCCATATTTCAAACAAATCAAAATACTTCCAACTATAGAGGAGATTTTGCGAGATAAAAACTTCTCTGCACAGCTAAAAGATATCAGCGTGGAAGATTTATTGGCACGACATCCAAAAGACCTTGATAAAAAAACTATCAAAAAGTTTATAGGAAATAAAAAAGTTCTGATTACAGGGGCTGGTGGAAGTATAGGAAGTGAAATAAGTCGTCAGTGTGCTAGTTTTGGAGCAAGTGAGTTGATTCTGCTTGATCATAGTGAGTTTAATCTCTATCAAATAGCAGAAGAACTGTTTGAGTTTAAACCCCATCTTGTGATGCAGTCAGTTTCAAACCTTGAATTACTAGATAAGACATTTGAAAAATATAAGCCTGATATCGTTATCCATGCAGCTGCTTATAAGCATGTACCTCTTGTAGAGGATAATATCGGTGAAGCAATTATAAATAATATTGAAGGGACTAAAAATACAATTGATTGTGCTATCAAATATGATGTTAAAAAATTTGTGCTAATTTCTACAGATAAAGCTGTAAGACCAACAAATGTTATGGGTACGACAAAAAGAATATGTGAACTTTATGCACAGAATATTAATACTGAAAAAAATACAGAGATAGTAGCTGTGAGATTTGGAAATGTTTTGGGAAGTAGTGGAAGTGTAATACCAAAATTTAAATCTCAAATAGAAGCAGGTGGTCCTATAACTGTAACTCATCCTGATATCACAAGATATTTTATGCTTATACCTGAGGCTTGTGAACTGGTTCTTCAAGCAGGAAGTATAGGAAAAGGTGGAGAGATATTTATCCTTGATATGGGTGAACCTATTAAGATAGTAGATTTAGCTAAAAAGATGATAGAGCTTAGTGGAAGAAGTGAAATACAAATAGAGTTTAGTGGGCTTCGACCTGGAGAGAAACTCTATGAAGAGCTACTTATCAATGACAGCGATATGAAAACAGAGTATGAGTCGATTACAGTTGCTGGGAAAACGCAGTACGATATAGAGAAACTAAACCAAGATATAAAAGAGCTTTTATCTTGTGATAATAAAATAGAAAAACTAAAAGAGATAGTACCTGAATTTGATCATAAGTTGAATTAAGTTTTGATAAAATATATTTATACTAAAAATGGAGAATAAACCATGGAAATAGGAACAATAATTGGTAGTACGATCGCATTTTTGATAATGGGCTTTTGGGCTTTGGTGATCTATAGAACTAAAGATAGAAAAGAACCACTTACAATAATGGAAGATGGAGATACTGTTAGATTATTTTTAACAGATAGCGATTATGATGAATTTAGCATAGCGGATATCAAAGAGAATAAAGAAAGAGTATATGAAGAGATTAAAAAACTAGTTCAATATCTCTCAAAAGAGTTGGTTCGATTTGTAGATAGAGTTACATTTTTTAAAGATGGTGATCCAAAAAAAGAACAAGAACTTTTAAATATAATCTTATCAGCAAAAGCATAATAAATGCTTCGGTTATGGTGAAATAGCATCCTGTTAAGATGCTATTATTTGAGAATTAGGATTTGTTAATATTGTGTAGTCATACTCATCAAGTATCGAAAACTCAAAAAATGTAGCATTTTTTAATTCATCAATGCCTATTCCATTGTTAGAGCACACATCAAGTAAACACTCAAAATCCTCATCATCTACTTGCATATTTACAATGATTTTTTCCCTATTTGGGAGTTGAATATTGGAATATTTTGAGTTTTTAAACTCGACTAAATCAAAAGATATTTCATTGTTATAATATTTCACAAGCATATCTTTTTTAAATGTATTGTAAATATCCTCTGGCAATGCAATATCTGCAACAATATGAGAACACTCTCGTGTTGAAATATCAATTTCTTTCATCATTAGTTTATTTTCCTTATGTATTAAAGTAAGTAATGAATTTTATAAAAAAAATTGTGATTTGTGATTAGAGTTGAATATTTTTCAATTTATAAAAATCACAAATCAAAATTTTTAATATATACTTCTCTCATATTAAAACCAAACCTCTGTCTTTATGACATGTTTGCCGATTTTCGGCATTTTTTGACTCGTAACATACTTTTTAAAAAGTATTGATAGTTGTATGTATTTCCACAAGGAGTTTTTTAAACATTTCTCCTTGGTGGAGATATTTGTCGTTTAAAACCCCTTATGGAAGTACATCAGTATTTCACATTTTATTTTAAGGGGTTCATTATGGACAAAACAATTAAAAAATCAAGTGCAGGTGCCTTATTTAAAGGCAATGAGGGTTATTTAACTCTAGGTTTACAAAGAGTAAATGTCAAAATGGTTAAGGCTACAGAGCAACAAATGGCTAAGCCTAACTCTCCAACTTTTAGATTGGTGCAAATTGACAAAAATAATCCTGAATTCAGAAAAGACTTGTGCGGTTTGTTCTTAAAACAGACAAATGGCGGTACAAATTTTTATGAAGGTTCACTTGAAATTGGTTTTGGTGTGATGCAAATCACAATTTGGAAAACTAATGCTTGAGAGGTTAGATAAAAACACTGATAATAACAGTGCAACTAATTCAAATCAAGATATACCTGAAGTAAATATAGATGAAGATGAGATACCGTTTTAACGGGTCTCATTGATTCATATTCTACTTCCTACTTCTTATCACTAATGGCTTCATAGAGCCGATAAAGAGACTTTATAGTTTCAAGATTTATCGGCTACTAGCCATATCTCTTTTTATCTATTTATATCTCCTTGTCGGTTGTTTGAAGTCATTAGTTGATTTCTTATTAAATCAGTCCAAAGCAGTGATTTAGTCATTGATTATTGCGGACTCTAAAGGAGTGTAATATGACAAAAGATGAATTAGGTGAGCTAATTGATAAAAGCAATGCTTATTACTCAATATGCTCTTTGATTGACAATAATCGTGGTCGAAAAGTAATTATTAGACCTTCTGGCGTACAAACTTTTTTGGCGAATCGATTAGCTTGGGCAACAGCACAACTTCTTGGCTTGTTTTTTGATGGAAACGATAGTACTCACACGGGTACAGCATTGCATATTGCAGCGGATCATTTTTATCAGAACAAAATACAAGGCAAGGTTGCAACATTTAAAGAGTGTATGCTTGTGTCTGCTAGAGCTATTAGATATATGTGTAAAGCAAATGAGCGATACTCCATATACTGTGAAGCCAAAAGATTATTTGTACAATATTTCGAACATGCACTACTTCAAAACCCTCTATATTCAGAGATGCCTTGTGGTATTGAACTTGATGAGTGGTTAGAGGTAAAAGGCACGCTTGATAGAATTGAAGTTGATGAATATGGCGAACATATCGTTGTAGATATTAAAACATCAGCTTCCAATGTCTATGGCACAAAAGTTGAAGAACCTACTGAATTAGTAGAGCTAAAATTTCAAAAAACTCTTTTTGAAAAAAATATCAAGGAGCAGTTTAAATCACTCAATTCAGAAAAAAGACTCAAAAAAACATCTGATGAGAGAAAGGTTGAGATTGAAAAAGAGGTTCAAAAACTTGAAAATGAATTAGAACTTCAACTCTCTTTATTTAATGAAAAAATCAAACCTTTAGAAGATGAAGTTGCTCATCAACAGTACTTAAACGATTGTATTGCTGCTAAGACAAAGTATGGCTTTCAATTAGCGATTTATGCAATGCTTTATCAAATAGAAACTGGTGTAGAGATACACAAAGCAAGAATAGAGCTGTTAGTAAAAACCAAAGAACCAAAATTAAGGGTATTTGAGTTTGAACTGGATGACTTAAAAGTAAAAGTTGATGCAATTTTACTTCATATCAAAGAGGTTTTAGAGTATTGGAATAATGGTGTTCCTGCTTCTGTACTATTTGGATTTAATCCTGAAAGTTTCAGAGGTAGTGAATTAAAAGAATTTTTGGATTTTTAAAGTAAGTAAGATCCCCCTCACAAGACTATAACAGAGTCGTTTCTGTCTTTGAGGTAGGCAATTACTGAAATTTTATCGATTTTAATCTTATTGTTGCCTTACACTCCAAATAGGGGAGATAAATATTTCCCTATATTGGGTGGATATTTTCTCTTCTTTTGAAGCTGTAAAGCTTATAAATCAACACAATCCCTCTCATTTTAAAACAATCAAATCCACTTAAAAGTGTTACTTAGTGCAAAACAGATTTTGGGAAATCTGTAAGTGGTGAAGGAAAATATCATGGCACAAAATATTCAAACTTTAACAATTTTCAATCCTGATTCTTTCAATAGAACCTGGGATATGGCTAATCAATTTGTCGGTACAAAATCTACTCCAAATACTTTACTACCTAAAGCATATCAAGGAGAACCTGGTGCATTTTTAATAGCACTAGATATTGCAAATGATCCTAATGATCCGCAAAGAGTTCTAACTGTTATGCAAAACCTTGACATTATTCAAGGAAAGCCTTCTTGGTCCTCTACTTATGTAATCGCAAAACTTAACTCGTCAAATAAATTTCCTGATGGTGTTGATTTTGAGATGAAGGACTTAGGAGAGATAGAGGTTGAGTATGAAGACTGGGGAGATGTAAAAGGTCAAAGAGTTAAGAAAAAACTCAAAGTTCAAAATAGAAGTTGTTATGCGTATGCAACTAATCGTAGTGGCAAACTTATCAAGGGTGCAACTATTGATATGGTTATGGCTGTTAAAGAGGGTTGGTATCAAAAGAATGGCTCTAAATGGCAAACAATGCCTGAGCAGATGTTAATGTATAGAGCAGCTACTTTTTTTGCAAGAGTACATGCTCCTGAAGTATTACATGGGTTTAAAACTGTTGATGAAGTTATTGATATTGAGTCTTCAGATACCCTTGTAATTACTCCGGCACCCTCAAAAGAAAAAGCCAAAGCAACTCCAGGTGGTTTACTTGCAAAAGCAAATGCGGCTGTAAGTGATACTCCTAAAGCTTCAAATACAGATGAAAAAACAATTGATGTAACAGTTATTGATGAATCATCAAATCAACAATCACAAACGAATGTAACACCAAAAAATGATGAAAAATCAAAATCTCTTCCTCAAAAGCTTTTAGCTTATTTGGAATCTCAAGGTTTAACAAGAGATGAAGCAGGGGAGTTTGTAAAACAAGGGTTGAAGATTACATCAAATGATGTGGATCAGATTCAATTGTTACTTGCAAATACAGAGGTTATTGACATCAAGTTACAAGAGTTTATAGCACAAAAGAAATAGCAAAAATCTTCTAAGGAGCTTTTAGCTCCTTAAATATTCACTAGTCGTCAGACTTATTCAAATTATACAAAAAAATCAAACACAAAGGATGAAAGATGAAAATTTTAGTAGTAGTTGCAATGTTTTGCACAATACTAATTTCTGGAATTGAGGTGATTTCAAAATCTATTGAGGATGCGAAATCAAAAAATAGTTATATGGAAAATGTTTTAGACAAACTAGAACAAAAACACTAAGGAGTTTATCATGACTACAACCGCAGAAGAATCTGCTGCTGTGGCAACAATGCTTGGATTTGAAGTTAATAGAAATTTCAAATTTCATGTTCACTCTAAAGATACGGAAGATTTTTCCATTTATAAAAAAAATGGAATGTTCAAGTGTTGGACTGGAGCATTTGATGGCGGTGATGCCATAGCATTTGTAATGTATATCAAAGATTGTGGCTTCAATGAGGCTAAAGAGTTTGTTATTGAAGCAATAGGACAAAGTGATACTTTAGTTTTTAAAGAAACTGCAACTAAAAGTGGTAGTTTAAGTGCAGATGAGAAGCAACCTATCCCACAAAGCTATTTAGATGCTTTTACAAACAGTGGAGATGAGTACTTTAATGAGTTAAAAAATCTTTTTACAGGTGAAGTTGATGGTAAGCAATTACCTGTATGTGACTTTGAGTCTGTAAAAAAGATAGCTTCAAAATTTGAGATTAAATTTGTAGAAAAATCAAAAAGATTGATTATGCCTGTTAGAAATCTATATGGCGAGATTATCACTTTTTGGAAGTATAAAAAGTATGGTGAAGTCTATATTAATAAAGATGGCAAGGCTATCATACATAAGAAAGTTTTGTACTCAAAAGAGAGACATCGTCCCCCTTTTGCAATTGCTCAAATGCTTGAGTATAGAAAAAACAAAGATGAATATGTTTTGATAACTGAGGGCGAAAAAGATGCATTAGTGGCATATGCAAATGGTATTAGAGCTATTTGTATTGGTGGTGCCGGTGCTAGTGTATCTTTAAAATATGAGTATCTTGAACTATTTAGAGATATGAAAGTAATCATCGCAGGTGATTATGATAAAGCAGGTTTTGAGTTTAACGAGAATCTTCAAGAACAACTCAAATCTGTAGCAAAAAAGGTGGTGGTTTTAGACTGGGTTACAAAGTCAAAGAAAGAGGGATTTCACCTTTTTGATAAATTTGATTTGAGTGATTATTTTGCTTGGAAATACAGTAAAACTGTAAATACTCAAGTAAAGGTGTTTAAATCAATTCTACCTACGCTGTACACATATATCTCTTATGACAATACGAATTTTAATACAACTGTAGAGTTTCCTCTAAGTTGGTAAGTAGCTGGTGAGCCAGAAAATATTTGGCTCACAATGCCTTTGTTTTCTGTCTTTTTTTCAAAAATCAATACAAGGATAAAGGTATGCAAGCAAATTTTGTTTATAGAAAAATCAAGGATTTTAACCCAAAAACAGGTCAATATGAATCTGTTGAAAAATGGGTTTTAAATGTCAAAGAGGATGAGAATAGTGAGCCTGTAACATTTTATTATTCATCAAAAAAACAGTTTTTAGAACATCTAAAAGCTATTGATGAGCAAAAATCAAAAATGAGTAAAGCTTCTTAACTCTCTTTCATATCGTAACTTTCGTAAATTAGGCTGTAAGCCACTACAAATATAGTGGCTTATGGCTACTTCTTTATATCTTGTAGTGGTTTATCAATTTAACAAATATCAAAAAACATAAAAGGGTAAATCATGAAAATTAGTGTAAATACAATGAGAATATTAAATGCGGCTGCAACTGCAAGTAGTTATGTTGCTAAAGATGGAGATCATGCAGGAAAATTAACAATAAGTGGCATCGATGGTCATTTAGAAGTTAAGGTTACAAATTATGTTCAAACAGTAGTACTTAGAAAAATTCCTTTTTCTAGTTCTGACATGACACTTGATAGTATTGAAGCATTTAGTATTGATGGGAAAAAACTTTTAACAGCACTCAAAGCGGTTAAAACAGAGAGCATAGAACTTGAAAGAAGTTCAGATATTTTGCAAATAAAAGCAGGTCGTTCAAAGTTTAAAATCAATCTTTTTGATGAAGTTCAAGAGGTAGAGATTTCTAAAAAAGGAAAGTCTCTTGATATAGGAGATAATCTAATTGAAAACTTCAAAAAAGTAATCCACTCTGTTGGTATCAACATGCCAAAATATGAGGTAAATGGAGTACTTATCGAAATTAAAGGCGGTCTTTTAAATACAGTTGGAACAGATACTACAAGATTATCTTTGGTAACTGCAAAAACAAGCAATGACGATATGGAAATAATCGTTCCTAAAGATGCTATTAGCTCAATTATCAGGCTATTTGGACATTTAGATGTTACTGCTTTTGTTGATGAGACATCATTGACAATTTCAACTGAGATTTTAGACTACAGCACAAAATTAATTAGTGGGAAATTTCCTGCATGGCAAAGAATAGTTCCTCAATCTTTTACTCAAAAGTTTACTATCAACAAAGATAAGTTTGCAACTTTAGTCAAAGAAGCTTCATTGTTTGATTCTCAAATAACTGTAAAAATTAAAGATCAAAAAATCTTGATTAAAGACTTCGATGGCAATACGGAAGTTGAGGATACTGTAAGTGATTCTAATATTGATATGAATTTTCATGTCAATGCAAAAAATATTTTAGACTTCATATCATCATATAGTGATGATGATATAACTATTGGTTTTAACCATTCTAATCTTCCATTTGTACTTATTGCAGATGCTTCATACAAAGAGATTGTGATGCCTATCATCATTCAAGATGAGAAAGTAATTGAGCAAGGAGAGGACAATGCAAAAGCTGCCTAATCATGTTCAAGTTCACAAAGTCTTTGGTTACTTTTTAAAAAAAGTAGGGGTCTTTCCAAAATTTCGTAAAACAAAATACGGATATAGCACATTTGATGGAGTTTGGAGACTTTTCCTTGATACTTTGACAATTACACAAACAAAATCTATCAAGCTATTTAATGGCTATGACTACGATACAAGATCCCAAGAGAGCAAGTATATGATAGTTAATGATGATGGTGTAATAAAAATCAAATTTGTACTTAGAAAAGTCTATTAGGAGAGTGTTATGGCAATAGAAGTTCAATTAATAGATATCTACTCAAAGCCTTCAGATTTTAAAGTCTGCAAGGCTTGTAAGAGATTAAATTGGTATGAAAACGAAACCTGCATCAATACAGATTGCACTAGTAATTTGTTTGATGATAGTGAGTGTGAAGTTGAAGAAGCTTTTTCAAATGAATGGCTTTATTGGCAAGATGAAGAGGGTTACTCCGAAATAGAAGCTGATAGAGTTTTTTTAGAGGTGTAAGATGAACATAGAAAGAGAAAATCAAAAGTACAAAGAGTGTGGTCAATTTAATGTCGCACTCGATTATGTTTCATTTGAAGATGGAACATATGAGTGGCAAGTAAGCATAGAGTGGACGGATGGTGCACCAAGTACGGATATGGATTTTAAAACATACGATGAGGCTTTAGCGGAATATAACCGTTGGGGCTTTTGAAAAGAACAAATAGTAGGAGAAAAGTATGAAACATTTAGCAATAAAGTTTTGGCTTATTTATATTTTAGGATTTGCAGTAATTAGTGCATCAGCACTTATGGCACATGAAACACTTGGTAAAAATTTTTCCAATTCAGGTTCTATTTTTACAAGAAGTTTTACAAATTTACTAGTTACAAGGGAGTTTTAATGGAAGCAACGAAAGCTTATCTCAACCAAGAGTATAAAAAAGGTTTCAAAGACTGGACATTACCTTATTTGCAACATATGCATATTAAAAATCATCCTGTTTCAAAAAAAATTACTGATGCAATGAACAAGCGTTATTTAGAGCTTTGTGCCATTACATTAAAAGAAGACGGTGCTGTTCAATTTGTTTATAACGGGTTATTTTATGATCTGTTTGAATCATCTTGTGAAGATGGATGGGTTGTTAATGTCTATCCAAACGACAAAGAAAAAATCTTTGATGAAGATAATCAACTAATAGATGATGAGCAAGTTGACGGTGGCTTATGCACTGGTAGTGCAAAAGATGCTGTTTATTTTATGATAGGAGAGGTTTGATGTTAAGCGATATAGAGATTGATAGTGGAACACTTGAAATTAGCGGTTTTGATGTAAGAATTTACAATAGTGAAGTTAAAAATGCATTTCAAAAGATTTTGCATTGCATTGAAACTGATGGCGATATTTTGAGTGATGGAGAAGTCATAGATATGATTCATTCATATCTTCAAGCTATTCATGTTGAATAATTAAATGTTGCCTACAGGCACGAATTTATTTTGTGCCGGTGTAGGGACAAAATAGTTCTGTCTTGTAGGTTTGATTGAAAAATTTTAGTCAAAGGACTTACATGTACATTGAAAAATTAGAGAGTTTAATTTCGCAGAATAAAGATATATTCTATAAAGAGCTAAAAGAGGTTATTAAACCCTCTTTTGATGGTTTGGATAATCCTTCAAAATACAAAAAAATTGTTCATAATATGCTCAAAAAAGCTAATAGAAAAAGTTTTGCTAGACAAGCAAGATTAGTATCTGCTGCGACTGAGTATATTACTAAGAAAAACAATAAATCCTTGCTTATATCTTCAGAGATGGGTACAGGAAAAACTGATATGGGTTTAAAGCTTTCAATGGCTGATAAATTCAAAGTTAATTTTATTTTATGTCCTCCACATTTAGTTGATAAATGGGAAGATGAGATAAAGGTCAATTATGTTGATCATAAATCATTTAAGGTAATTAAAGTCAATAGATGGGAAGATTTAATCCCTTACACAAAAAGAGATATGAGAAAAGATGGTATTAAATACTATTTCATTATCTCAAGAGAAACAGCAAAACTTGGCTATCCAAAACAGCCTGCTATAAAAATTTCATTCAAGCAAATTATTAAAGAAAAAATGCTTGATGGTGAGTCTTTAATGGTTAAACAACTTGTTAAAGTTGCTCGTTGTCCTGATTGTTATAGTGTTTTGGAAGAGGGTAATAGTGAGTTTATAGATACTTCTACTATCCCTTACAAATGTGAATGTGGAGCTGTTTTAAGAAGTGTAGATAGAACTGTAAGTCCAAAAATGCAAACTAGAGTTAGTATTGCTGAATATATAAAAAGAACCTGGACAAAAGGTGCTATTGATCTATTGATAGTCGATGAGATTCATGAGTATAAAGGGGGTAATACCGGTCAAGGAAATGCTTTAGCACAACTTGCGTCAATGAGTAAAAAAATCGTTGGACTTACTGGTACTCTCTTAAATGGATATGCTTCAAGTTTATTCTATATCTTGTATAGATTAAATCCTAATTTGATGAAAAAAAGATTAGGTTATGACTACAATCAGGTTAAATTGTTTGTAGAAACATACGGAGCACATGAACAAATAGTAGAAGCTAAAGAGGTTACACACGAGGGTGTAGTAACAAAAATGGGTAAACAGATTTCATTAAAGGAAAAACCTAAAATCTCTCCTTATCTATTATCGGTTCTATTGGATATGACAATATTTCTTAGACTTGATGAAATTAAGATGAATGGTGGTTTAGGTTTACCTGATTATGATGAGAGTATAGAATTAGTTGAAATGGATGAAAATCTAAGAAAGCCATATATGGCGTATCTTGGAGAGATTTCATCAAGAATTAGAAGAGACAAAAGGTTTTTAGGGAACTTAGCAACAGATGCTATTGCAGTACCTGATATGCCTTTTCAAATCCACTCTGCACAAAATGAGATATTCTATGAGCCTGAGTTTACAAGAGAAGATTATGGCTACACTAACAAAGAGAAGAGACTTCTTAAGATTGTCAAATCAGAGTTAAAAAATGGTAGAAGATGCCTTGTGTATGTTCACTTCTCAAATAAAGGGGTAGGGGATGACATAACAGATATGTTAACTAAAGAGCTTCCTCAATATTCCACAAAATTTCTTTCACCTACTATTGCAGCAAAGAAAAGACAAGCATGGATTGAAAAAAATCCTAGTGATGTTTTGGTGTGTAATCCAGAACTTGTAAAAACAGGTCTTGATTTGTTGCAGTTTCCCACAATTATATTTTACGAGACTACTTATAATGTGTTTACACTCAAACAAGCAAGTCGTAGAAGTTGGAGAATAGGGCAAAGAGATGATGTTAAAGTAATGTTTATGGCCTATGAAAATACTCCTCAGCATAAAGCTTTGGAACTTATTGGTGCAAAAGTGGCTGCTGCAAATTCACTTGAGGGTAGATTATCAGGTGATGATGATTTATCAAGTATGGCTGATGAGGATGACAATATACAGTTAGCTCTCGCAAAAGCTATTTTAAAAGGTGAATCTGCATCTAAAGATATACAGATGAACTCTATTAAGAACTTCGGTAATGATAGAGATTGGGATAACTTTGAACTTTGGTACAAAGAACAGATGGAGCTTTATAAAGAGCTTCCAAAATCTATTAGTGAACCAAAAATCGTTGATGACTTATTCAAAAATTTTGAATCAGTTAAAACAGTAGCATTTAGCAAAGATGATAGAGATTGGCAGATGTATAAAAATATGGCTAAAGAGCTTTTGGAGATTTATCACAATGGCAATTTGTATGGAAAACAAAACAAGTACACTGATGATAAAGGAAAAGAGCAAACATCGTGGTCATATGCTGGTGGAAGTCATTGTTTTGAAAGATGTGATGAATATAACAACGGTTTAGTAGATGGTCTTTCTTATAGTATTAATAGAGCAAGTAGTAATTACTGCATTGTAAATGGTATTGAGATATATAGGGTTAAAATAGGAAAAGCTCCTTTTGAGCCTGTTCCTAATTCAAAAATCTTAATGCCAATTTTAAAATTTGAAGAGTTTATAGATGAAAGTAATGAGGAGATCGAAGCTCTAGCAAACTTGATAAAAGAGTTTGTTAATTCTCATAAATCAGAAAAAGCTGTTATTGCTGATTCATTATTTGATTTTGATGAAGAGCTAGCTACAAATACTTTCTTCTATTATTCAGGTAAAGGTAAAAACAAGAAAAAAGTTGAAGTAAATTCAGCAAATCTTGTGGGTTATGTTCCTCCTGAAGATTTAAAAGGTGGGATACAACTAAGTCTTTTTTAGAAAATTGTTTTAAATAATCGGCAAAGATAGCCACATTAAGAGATTAATAGTGGCTATATGCCCCGTTTTCTCTTTTGTGGTTATCAATAAATTACATGGAGAAAATAGATGTCGCAATATAAATTAAGTGATAAAGTCTTAATAGACGGAAAATGGTGGAAAGTAGTTGAGAATTGGAAACACAAAGATATTTTATGTGTGGAAAATCCTTCAAGAAGTTATGATGTAAGACCTATTGGTGAGATAGAGCACTTAATTGAAGCTCATGAAAAATATATGCCTAAAATTAGATACAACGGTGCTGTTGCTGATATGGAATCTTATATCAAAGATGGTGGAACACTGGTTTATTTGGAGTGTGTAGGGCAAGAGTACATGGTGAAATCAATCACTTCTGTACTTATGCAAGGTCGTGTTAGAATGAATGATCATGCAGTTGATGCTTCATTTGGCTTTTTTGATATAAATAAAGCAGGCAATAAAAGAAAAATGGTTTCCCTTGATGATGGAGTAGCACATGCTATTTTATATCATTCACCTTCTATCAGTGATGTTGGTTTCAATATACTTATTGGAAGGAGTAAAGAGGAGCTTTTGCTTTCATTTGCAAGTTGGCTTGAAAAAAGTCAACCGCTACCTTATCCTAAGCATCTTACTCACAAAATATATGAAAAATTACAAGATAGGTCAAAAATAATCGCACTTCAAACATTTAATATTGAAGCTGTAAAAATAGACCTTACTATTTTAGAAGATGAATACAACGATATTCAAGAGATGATTTTAGAAGTTTGTAAAGAAAATTCTCTAATCAGTCCTGATGCAGTTCCTCTAAAGCCAAAAGCACCATTGCCTAAATCTCCGTATTTAACGGAAGCTCAAGTCAAAAGAATCTTTGACACACTAGATAAGATGCCTAAGACTTATGAGCTTGATGGTGTAGATATAAAACCTGTTGGTTTAAAACTATTTGGACCGAACTTCAATTTATATGTAGTTGAAGCAGATAAAGGAAGTTATGAAGATGAATTTGAAAACATGCATACTCAATGTTTTGGATATGTTGAAAATTTGTCTGCTCCTGAGTGTTCAGAGTGGGGATATATCAATATTCCATACTATCTTGAAATAGGGGTAAAAGTTCCTGCAATTGGTACAAAAGGTGGAATTGTCGTTGGGTTTGAGCAAGATCTTTATTTTGAAGATAGATACATTACTCAAAGTGGAAAAATTCTTACTAAAGAGGAGATGGAGCGTCTAAAATGAATAATTCAGCAGTACAAAATGAGATGAAAAGATTAAGAAGTGTTGCAAGGGATTTTGAGTATGTACTTATGATGATTGACAAAGAAGTTCAAATTCATCAAAGGGCATATGAACAAGCAATTGATTCTAAAACTCAAGAGAAGTGCTTTCATGCTCTTGAGCCACTTAAAAATCTCAAATCAAAAATTGATTCGTTTATAAATTAGTTTATCTCCTTTAGTGGAGTTCAACCTTTTAGGTTATAGGACTCCATAAAAAGGATTCCTATTGCCTATTTTTTAGAAAAATTTAGTCTTTAGGGGGCTTATTATGGATGCAAGAAACTTTTTAAAAGTTCAAAATTTCAAGTTAAAAGTTGAGAAGTTTGAGTTTGAGGATGTAAAATTTATGACCTCTACTCAAAAGTCTAAAATCTACAAAAACTTTGTTTCATTTTTAAATAATCACTTCAAACCAACTAGTTTCAAAAAAGATATATACGAACATTGTCACTTACATTGTGGCTTAATTGCTCATTACAACATTAATGGGTTTTATGGCGAGTATTTTGGAACAGCTGCAAGATTTCACAAAATTGCTAATGGATTTGAAAAAGAACCAACAGAATATGATGGTTTCTATGTAGGTAGTTTAAAACATGAAGGCAAAGATAGTTTATCTGCAAAACAAGCTTTTTATAAGATATGTGAAGAGCTTAATGGAACAAGAAACGGTTTAGGTGCATTTTATGACACCATTATCAATAATAGAAATTACGGTGGATATGGAGATTATGCTGATTTAGACAAAGCTATCAAAGATGCTTTTTATAAGTACCTTGAAACTTGGAGATATGAAATCAAACTGGCTATTAAAGCTTATGACAAATTCTCTAAAGATGAAGAGGTATTAAGACTTCAACAAGAACAAGAAGAAGCTCGAAGAAAAGCAAAAGAGTTGGAAATTCAAGCTCAAAAGATAGAAGATAAGTTAGTGGAGCATAGCTCAAGTATATCTACTTCTTCAAAAACTACAGCAGTACCTAAAAAACAACTCTCTTTATTTGATTTGTTAGAGCAGGAGGTAGCGTGAAGGAAAAAGCTATTATATTTGACTTATTAAATTGTTATAGATATAATAAGGAAAATAATAAGGAGTATAATATGACAGCTGAAAAAATTACTGTTACGATTCCACATGAACTAAAAGAAAGACTTGTTTTTGTAAAAGATGAATTAAAAACTTCGATGTCTGCAATTTACAAAGAAGCCTTAGAGAGTTATTTAGAAAAAAAAGAGCTAGAAAAATGGGAAAGAGGATTTAAGCTTGCTTCACAAGATGAAGCATATATAGAGTTGTGCAATGAGTTAGGTAATGATGATGGAGGATTGTATGAATATTAATCAAGCTGAAATCTGGTTGGTTTCATTTAATCCAACAACTGGGCAAGAAATCGGAAAAAAGAGACCTGCAATTGTAGTTAATAGTGACCATGTTGGAAAATTAAAACTACGAACAGTTGTACCTATTACAGACTGGAAATATACTTATGCTAACTATCCATGGATGATGAAAATTAGTCCTAATATAGAGAATAATTTGTCAAAAGAATCAGCAATTGATTGTTTTCAAGTTAAAAGTCTTTCTACTGACAGATTTATTCAAAAAATTGGTGATGTAAAAAATATCTTCGATATACATAGCACAATTACCAAAACTTTTAATCCACTTTACAAACTAAACTAAAACACCACTTCAAACGAAACAAGGGAGAGTTTACATTTTCCCTATATGGGTTTGGTGTTATGTAAATTTTTCCATTTCAAAAAATCAAATTAACCATTGTAATCTCACAAATCATCACTATTAAAGGGATATTAATGTGTGTTGCAATCTTAAAAGGAATTAAAAATGGCTAGATTAGCTTGTGAAACAAAAATGGGGTTTTATCCAACAGATATAAAAACCATTCAAAAAGTAATTGATAAAACTCTACTTTTACCTGAAGCGAAAACTGTTTATGCATTAGATTGTTGTGCAGGTGAGGGTGAAGCTATAGAGTTTATAGGTAAAGAGTATAAATGTAGAACATTTGCAGTTGAGCTTGATGAAAATCGTGCTAAAAATGCTTTTGATAGGAAAATTGACAAGGTATTAAATGCAAATGCTCTAAGTGGTGTTAGAAAATCAAATCATTGGGTCGGAATTAATTTTTTAAATCCTCCATATGATTTAGATGCAATGGGAAATAGACTTGAAATTGAATTCATCGAAAGATGGGGACTTACAACAGCTATTGGCGGAGTTTTATTGTTAGTTATTAATCCTTCATCTGCTGATGAGGAGATGGCTAAAAAACTTCAATTGCAAGGATATAAGCCAATTATTTCATTCTATGATCCAAATAATGAAGATTACAAAAAATTTGGACAATTTTTCATTGTATTACATCAACAGTTACCGAACTTCCGTTCCCCTATACCTAAGTTTCTTAGTTTATTTGAGAACCCTTTAAACATCAATGATGATATTGATTTTGAGAAAATCTCTATTAAAACTGGTGGTGAGCCACAAATGTTTAAAGAGATAGAGATTCCAAGATGGAAAATTGATGAGCATTTATTAAAATCTAAACTCAAAAAAATATTTTTTGATGAGCTTAGAAGTGCAAATTTACTTAATTCATCCATAGAACATCCAAATGAAGGTCAAGCAGCAATTTTAATTGCTAGTGGTGCTTTGAATAAAGAGGTTACTTTAAACAATGGTGACCTTGTAATTTTAAAAGGTACTAGTACAAAGGTAAAGAGTTCGGTTGAACAAAGTGATGAAAAAGGAAATATCGACAAAGTTAAAATTGTTGATTCTTACAAAACAGTTGTTTATGGATTAAATTTAACTCATGGACAATTTGTTAAATACGAATAGGAGTGTCAATGCAAATTGAACAAATTGTAGATAATCTAAAAGAGAAAAATCTTCCTATATGGCAAGAAGGAATTTTATTTAAAGCTTTGGAGTTTGATTTTATTCAAATTGAACAGCTAGATGAAGCGGCAAATATTCTTTTGAACTATACCGGAGAAGATGACTTCTTTTATAACTGTTGTGATGCAAATGGTTTAGCATATACACTAGCATTAGCCTCACAAATTTAATTTAATACCCAAAATAGGGGAGTGATTAACACATTCTCCTATGTAGGGTTTGTGTTATATCACTCCAGAAAAATATATGGAGATAAAAAATGATAAATAATACAAATCCCTACAAAATTCTTTTCAAAGAAGATGTAAATACAAGTCGACTCAACAACACTACTAAAATAGTGTCTTTGAATGTAAATCAATTACACCCAATGCTTATAAAAGAGCTAGACCAATTAGCTGATTTTGTGCCAAACGATCCTGCATATACACATGCTTGGATATTCACTTATGAAACGGTGTCCTTGATTGAAAATGAAGATGATTCACAACAATTTGACACTCTTTTGGCATTAAAAAGTGCATTACTTTCTTTACTTGATGCACATGAAGCAAAATATCTAATGTTAGATTTTGAGTGAGGTGTGATGTGAAGTCAAAAAAAGTAAAAAAATGGTTCGTTCATTTTCCTGGTGATGTGTATGCAACAGAGTTTTTTGATTGTAAAAGTTTACAAGAAGTAAAAGACTCTGCTCGTAAATTTTTGGGAGTTTCACGACTTCCAAAAGGTACGCAAATTTGGGGGAATTGCAATGGATAAAGATAGAATTAAAATCACGACAAACCCTCCTTTATTTAAAATTGTTCCTACATGGCACTTTATTATGCAATTAATTAGAAGAGCTTTCGAACTTTCAGTATTGGTTCCTGCATATTTATATGTCAAAGACAATTTGGAACAGATTGAAAAAGACAAGGAGATAGAGTTTGATATAGGTCGTTCAACTATTGTGTATTCGGTTGATGAGCACAACACTATTCATCTGATAACTGGATGGGTAGGCAATAGAAATAAGGATGTTAGATGAGTGCTAGACAACCTAATTTATTTGAATTTGACCAAAATATTCATGAAACAAGTAGCACTGGTGCTTATAAGAATAATGAAGTAACTCAAGATAGTGATAATCTCGATGAGCTTCTAATAAAAATGAAAAAATTCATTGATTTAGGCATATTATTCCCGTCTGATTATTACTACAACATCGCATATTACAGAAAAGAGAGGATTTATCAAGACAATCAAGGTATGTATTGTCTTGACTTTGCAATATCTTCAGATAGTGAAAGACTATTGAGTGCTTTTGAGAAAAATCCTGCAATTACTGCTAAAGAGTTGTTAGGTGTTGGAATAGCTAATGGTGCTGTTAAAACTATTCAAAGGCATATCGATGAAAATTCACAAATTACTACAAAAGAAATACTAATTAAATTCGGAATTTTTGATAGACCAACATATTGGACCTATGCAAAAAGTGACTCAATCGATGACATAAATTGTGTTAAAGAGCTTTTAATTGAATTTGCATCATTACGAGATTCTTTGAATCTTACTGACAAAAAATTCAATTTTATGAGAGTTAATAAAAGAACAAAGTTAGAGGACCAAACTGCTGTAATCCCTAGATGTTTTGATGGGTTATGTTTAGAATCAAATATAATGAAAATACTACAAGGTGTAAAAGATGGAAAAGAAAATTAAAGAGCATATTATGGATGATATTTTTTGTGACAGACCATTTGATGAAGATGACTGGGATAGTTTTATGAAAAACTCTACATTAGAATTTCCAGATAATTTTCAAGTGTGTCAAGAGTATGAATTAGACAATGCACGAGATATTAAAGGACTAATGCAATCAAAATATGATGATTTGGTTCGTCTTGTGGAGTCTATATTACCAAAAAATATTTATGTTGTAGAGCAGTTTGATGTTTGGTTTAGTGATTCAAGTAAAGTTGTTTTTGGAATGTTTGATACATACGAAAAAGCTCTTAATGAGATGCAACTTGGCTTTGAAAAACTTTATCCAGGTTTCAATGCTGATTTTTACGAAAATGGTGCTAATCAATGGATTAGTGATAGGTTTGAATTTGGTGTCACGATAAGTGAGTTACCAATCAATGTATTTGACGAGGTGTAAAATGGCGAAAATAAAAATAAAAAATAGAGGTGAGAAATGTTAGTAATGAATGCATCAGGGAGAATGATTAATCCTTATGAATTAAATACAGTTGATTTTGAACCTCGTATAATCGCTCAAACATTATCAAGAACTTGCAGATTTTGGGGGCAAACATCAGAGTTTTACTCTGTTGCTCAACATTGCTTGATTATGGAAGAGTTGTTTGAAGATTTAGATTTAAAAAAATGGGCTTTAGGGCATGAAGTTTTTGAGGGGCTAACAGGAATGGATGTTCCTAGTCCTATTAAACATTCACCTGCAATGAGTGAGTACAGAAATGCTGAGGAAAAAGCTTTGGAGATGTTTGCTGAAATTTATTCATTGAGCAAACCTATGCCAGCTGAGATTAAAATAGCTGATAAAAAATTGATGGTAACAGAGGCATTGAGATTTATGAATAGTGTAAATTATGATTGGACTCAAATTGCTCAACCATATAATCTTTCAATAATAGGAAAACCATTAAGTATGAAAGAGGCTGAAATAGCTTTTATTACGAGATGGTATGAACTATTTGATTAGGAGTATGCAAGTGGAAACTTTTCAATTTACACTACTTCTTGAAGATGACAAAGGCTTAACGACAAAGCAAAATGTTATAGCTTCCGATTCAATGGCAGCTGTTAACGATAATGTACCTGGTACTTGGTGCAAAATGGATAATAATGATATACCACGAGGTATCTATGGAGTTGGTACATATTCATATAAAAATGGCTATGTGCTAGTAAAAAAACCTAACGGAGTTTGTGATTGGTTTAGGAGAATTCATGGATAATTTAACATCAGAATTTGAACTATATAAGATTGCAAATGATTTTAGGTTCTATTTTTTACATCATCTTTCACAAAAAGCTGTTGAAAACTCTTGGAGATCTTCAATAAATGTACAAACTAATCTATCTCAAAATGCATTTTATTTTTCTCAACAAGTTAAATATGATACTTTGAGAGTAATTGAGGGAGTATATAGAGATATCCAAAATGTATTAAAAAGTCTTAGAGATTTTGGTTTTGAGTTTGATGTAAAAACGGTAAAAAAAGGTTACTCAATTGAAGTAACAAATATTAGCTGGAAAGATTAATTAACCCATACAAAGGGGTAGCAATACCCCTTTATGAGGGTACTTCTACCTCTTTAATATTACATATTAAGGAGAAAATATGTCTGCAAAAGAATATAAATTTTTATCTACTGTGAAAGTAGCAAGTGATGTTGCTGCAAAATATCCAAATTATAAAATCAATGGATTTACTCCAAAAACCTTAGCAAAGCGTTTAATATCAGGTAATAGTGAAAAAGGAAATATGAGAGACTTCGGTTTTGAATATAAAACAATTCCTTTGAACCCAATTCAAAAACTTTTTGTTGTTCAAGAAGTGGTTGTTTTTGGAGATGAAGTTAGAACTATCACTGTTTTATTTGATAAAAGAATTGCCGAAGAATATACACTAACATACAGTAAAAAAGTGTATAAGGGAGTATGCAATAGTAGAGGTGAAGAGATACATTTTGATAAATGTACAAGTTATGATGATATATATGAACTTGCACTTGCCAATCAAGACTCTTTAGAGTTTATGGTAAAGCTCAATGAATTAGATATTACTTCTAAGGAGCTATATCATGGCTAGAATAACACAAACTAGAGCAACTTCATATAAGTATAGAATTGAAGATGCACAAAAGGCATTTTTCAAAGAAAGAGTTATTGAAATTGGTTTTATTGATGGTATTAAATACTTTGATCGTAAGACAAAACAAGAGATCAAAGGAGAACACAAATGAGCTGTTGTGTAATTCCAAAAGCTAAAAAAAGTTCTTCTATTAAACAATTAGACCAACTGAGAGATTATTTTGATTTTGTAGAACTTGAAGATTTAGAAAAATATAGAGTTCTCACTTTAAAAAATCAAGTTAAAAAAAGAGATACCATTATTGAGTATGAAGTGTGGTTGCAGGTTAAAATTGCCTATGCAAGTGGGATGTATAGCAGTGGACATGAAAAATTGCTAGAGCATGTATGCACACAAATACTAGAGTGGAAAGATAAACTTCTGTATTTTGATAAGCAAAAGAAAAGTGCTCAATTATCTTTATTTGGAGATGAGACAACTGAGGATAAACCTCCAGTTAGACCTGAATCTGGTGAAGAAAAAAGTTGGTCAAAATACTGGGCTGAAGAGAAAAAATACAAAAGAAAACAATTAGAAAAATTTAGTTTCTTTGAGTTGTGTCCATTAAATGGCCATACCTATGGAACTTATCAAGATATTGACTACAGAGAGCATTTACCAAAAACAAATAAGGAGATGATTAAGCTTGTAAAAGATGCCATTATAAGGGGTACTACAAGTGAAAAAGGTCATGGAAGATTTGATGATTTTTGGTGGGATGATGAATATAAATGGATGACTAGAGATGGAGCTTTAAGTGATTATGAAATCATTTCAAGGGTAAAAAATTTAGTCAGACTCTATTTAGTTCCATATCATAGAGATAGATATGTAACTGTAGATTTATCCTATACTCATTGGATTATTGAGGCAAAAACCGATTATAGGTTTTGGTTTGATGGTAGAAAAATTAATTCACATGGGCATCACTGGTATGAGGAAAAAGACTTGCCTTCATATGAACTTTATGATTTAGAGTTCATAGAGTGGCTTAGAGAGTTTTTTAATATACCCTATAAAGATATGATTAGTGATGAAGATATCCTTAAAAGCAAAGTTGTTGAAACATTAGAATCGATGCTTTGGTATAAAAAAGAGGAATATAATTTACTTCAAAAGATTAGAACATGTAAAAATTGGAAGCATCTAAAAGCTGATTTTATGAGCTTTATGA
Organism: Sulfurimonas limnophila; assembly: GCF_059705345.1. Classification (NCBI taxonomy): domain Bacteria; kingdom Pseudomonadati; phylum Campylobacterota; class Epsilonproteobacteria; order Campylobacterales; family Sulfurimonadaceae; genus Sulfurimonas; species Sulfurimonas limnophila. The sequence goes on along the minus strand of NZ_AP046128.1, from coordinate 22,028 downwards.
AAAGTAATGACTTAGATTCCAATGGCGGTTCTAGTGGATATTGTATCGATGGATTTTCATCATCTGTCAATAGAGATGGAAAATTGCCTGAACTTACAATCAAACAAAATATATATGCAAGAGAACTTGCTGGTAGAAGTATTGATGAGCTAAAACGAAGCGACTATAATGGCAATGAAGTTATCGTATTTAGTATCAAAGGTGATGAGATTTTTAGGTTAGCCTATGAGCTTACTAGAAAAAATATTGATCCGATACAAACTACTTTATTTGATTTTTAAAAACTGTTAATCAGTTTTTCCCCATTTGGGGGTTTTTAAAGCTCTTATTGTGAGGGTTTTAAAAATTCCCATTTTCTAATTTTTTGTCCCAAAATTTAGAAGTTTAAATAATGGTTGACTTGACTTCACAGAAAAGTTCACATCTTCTGTACTAGGAGTAGTCTTTCCTTTGTTCAAAGTTAATATTAAAGTTCAAATCTTTTTCTTCATTATCTGAAAAATCAACATAATTAAACTCCCCAATATTAGTTACTTGTTTAAAACATTTTAAATAATTTTCATATTCATCATATTTCAGAAAATCTTTTTTATCTTGATTAGAGAGTGGAACAATAAATATGTACATGTAAAATGTGAATTTAAATTCTCCAATTAAATATGGTAAGTCATAGTTATCATTATTTCTTAAATATAATGTTATTTCAGGTTTTTCTGTAAAAAATTTGTAGCTATGCCAGACACCTATTATAGGTAGTTTTTGAATTTCTATTTCATTTCTTAACCATTTGATGGTACTTTCAAAATTTATAATATATTTTGAGTCAATAACACTTAACGCGAATTTACACAAAGATTTATAAATATTTTGTATTTTTATTTTATTCCCTGTTTTAAAAACTATATGTTTAGGTGATTCATTTGTATTATCTTTTTCTGTATCTTGAAGAATAGCAATAGATAAATTGTTCCCGTCATTGAAAAAATTAAAGTTGTTACCTTTCATTTTAGGAGAATTATTATCTTTATTTTTAATACCAAACATGGTTCTTGCCAAATCATGGTAATAAATAAAATCTCTTTCAATATTTTCATCAAAAAACTCATTACAAGAGTCACATTCTTCATTTAATATAAGTTTTTTATTTCCCAATGCTTCTGATATTGCATGAGCTTCTTTTTTGAATTTTACATCAGGCTTTTTTTTATTACAAAATCTACAAATTCTTTTATCTCTATTGTCTTCACCAATTTTAATTTTTCTATCTTTGTCTAAATCAAAAGTTATTAATTCATAATTATTCATTATGCACCCAAATATTTCTAAAACTTTTTCTTCACTTATATTTGAATTATAATTATTTAGTATATTAAGTTCTTTCTCTAATTCATATTTCTGCTGTGTTGTAAATTCAATTGCAGGTAATACAAAAAACCATTCATTTTTTTCTAACTTTTTAAATTTGGAACCTAGCTGTTGTATTTGTGGTAAAATATTTTTATATTTAAAAATAAAATTTTCTAGTCTTGATTGAAATTCTTCACTATTTTTGTGTTTGTAGTCAGCTTTTATTTCTTGTTTAGAAGTGTCAAATTCTGCATTAAAAACATTTAATAAGTCAAAAATAATTTCACTTTGATTTGCTTCGTAACCAATATCAAGAATGCCACCAAGTTGACTTGTTGAAAAAAGTTGAATTTTAAAATGTTCCAAAATATTTTCCTTATATTAGCCTAACTATGGCACTGTTTTAATCTTCAAAATCTAATAACATCTCTTCAACTATAGAATCAAAACTTTTAAAATCTTCATTAATTTGGTCTTTTAAAAACAACTCCTCATCATACATTCCGCCATACCATGTTTTCATCTCTTTAAATTCAGGGTGCTTTCTATTGCCCATAATCTCTTTGAAATCCTCAAAGCCATATATACCTCCACAATCTTCAGGTGGACGGTTCATCGCACCTTTGATACATTTTGGATAGAAAGTTTTTTTAGGCTCTAATATTTTTGTAACTTGTATTTCGTGTACCCAATGATCACCAAAATCATATATATACTCAAATTTATCTTTTTCATTTAATCCTGTCTGAAAGAGTCTTATAGTTTTTTCCTCAATAGTATGGTCATCTTCAAACTCATCAAAGTCACTCATCCCTATTCTATCATCACCAATTTCAAAGATATGCAGGTGAGAATTTTCCCAACCGAATGCAATTTGAATGGCTGCATGTAGCTCAAAGAATGTTCTATTTTCTTCAATTTGTATTGTTCTGTATATTGTAGGTTTGATACCTGATAATGAAATTTTCAATTCATAAATTTTTGTTGAGTCTGACATATATTGCACCTATTTTTTGATATGAAATTCTAGCTTATTTGCATTTATAGTGAGGTAAGTGTATTTATAATTGAAATCTAATGAAATTTTCTTATATTGACAAAATACAATATATACTATAAAATCACATTACAAATATTAGGAGTTAACAATGGACGAAATTTTTATAAAACAAACAAATACAACTGTTAGAGTAGATGAAGATAATAAAGTATTATTAGCATTTGATGTCGTGAATGGTATTGTAGATGAGCAAAGTGAGGGTATACTAGCTGAAGTATCACCATTTATGTATGATGAGATTAAAAATGGGTTGTCTATTAACCCTCAAGAATACGGTGTTGATTGTGTAGATAAGTAGAAATTCACAATAATCACAAAATACAATATAAATATTATAATGCCATAAATACTTTAAAAGGATAAATATGGCAGAAAAACAACAAAAAAGAAAAAATCTCTCTCTTGCAGATAAACTAAAATATCTTGAAAAACAAGATATTGCTTGCACCAATACCAATGAGGTATTCGTAAACAATTTGTACAACGCAGTCATTAAAATGAATAAAATGCCTGATATGCAAATTGCTACAGTATTTACAAACTCTCAAACAACTATTAGATTGATGAACATAGCGACAATTGTTGACACTATGATGAATTCAATGAATAGAAGAATCAGGGGATTTGATACTGTTGGTGGTTTTAGAACTGATATTGATAGAACTGTTAAAACACTTGAAGATCATAAATATTTTACATCTAAGATTGATGAGCTGACTCAACTCTTTGAGGATATCATTGATGAGGCAAGACAAAAAGGTTATCTGTATCAAAAACAAAATCAAACTAAAGCAGATGATGCAGTAGAAACTGTAAAACCTGATGAGCCAAAGCTAGAGGAACCGAAAGTTGATGAGGATACAACTAAAAAGACAAGTAAAACAAAGACTTAGATACTATAAATTAGAAACTCAGAAGTCCCTATTTGGGGATTTCTTGTTAGTTATATACTATGGCTCATTCCAAAATGCTACATTCACTAGAAAGTATTTTTTGGAATTTAAGTCTTTTGAAGAACTCAAAAAACAGTATAACCTCATAGTCTCATCCAAACTAAAAAAAGGCTATCGAAGTTATTAATTATAAACAATAAAGGCGATACTTTGAAAACATCAATTAAATATGAAAATGAATCATTACAAGCTATTTTAACTGAGTTATCTTATGATAATTTAGAACATTTCGAACTTGATCTTATGATGGACAGCATTTCTCAACGAAGAAAAAGGATTCTTGCAGAAAAATGTATAAACAAAGGCTCAAGATTTTCTTTAGATAAAGGTGCACAAATTACAACTCACGATTTTAATGAGAAAATCTTAGTTGTCATAAGTGTAAATAACTCAGTAGAAATTGGTTTAGCTACAGATGATAATAAAATTTTTAGAGTGTGATTATTGATGGTTGGAAACTACATAATTACAGATATATATAAAAAAAATAGTCTTGATGCATCTGTTTCTTTAGCAAATAATTATTTATCTATTCATGATAAGCTTGTCAATATGGATAAAATTATTACTATATCAGTGAATGAAATAGATAGTGATAATTATATTGTAGAGGGACAAACATCAGTTATTCTGGCAAAATATACAGTGGATATGATTTGTGGAATTGAACCTTCTTGCGTTATTGTTCCTGATAGTGTAGAGATTGAAACATTCAATAATAGTGAAGAAGCAAAATCATTTGTTAAAATACTCTATAAAATGATTACAAAAATTAATCAAAGCTCTTAATTGTGCTAAAACATATCAAAAATTAGGTAGAATCTACTTACAATTTATAATGGAGATACTCATATGAACAAAAATGATTTTATTGATATCGTTGCTGAAAAATCTGGACTAACTAAAAAAGACTCAAAAGCTGCACTTGATGCAGTACTTGAAACAATTACTGAAACCCTTTCAAAAGGTGATAGTGTAAGCTTCATAGGCTTTGGTACATTTTCTACTTCTATGAGAGCTGAGAGAATAGCAAGAGTTCCTGCAACTGGAGCAGAAGTTAAAGTACCAGCAACAAATGTTGCAAAATTTAAAGTTGGGAAAGCTCTTAAAGACGCAGTTAAATAAATTATATAATAAGTATCTTTACACTTTAATAGTGTATAAATACTTATTTCATAGTATCTAAATAAGCTTTTTGCACTTCTCTTTGATTTGGATTAGTGTATATCATTGTTGTTTGAATATTTGCATGACCGAGAAGTTCCTTTACAGTGACAATATTAACATCTTTAGCTATCATCGATTTTGCAAATGTATGTCTTAAAATATGAGCACCACTATATTTGATACCAATTTTTTTATATGTGTTATTTAAAAATCTATATATTTGAGAACCATCCATAACTTTACCAGATTTTGTAGTTGCTATAAAGTCAATATCATTTGCTATGTAGTAAGAGATTTCATCTTCTATATACTTTTTTGGTATATATAAAGTTCTCTCTTTATCTCCTTTTCCTATGGTATGAATTATATAAAGCTCCCCGTCTACAACGAAATTCTTTGTTTTTAATACCTCAAGCTCCCCTCTTCTTGCCCCTGAATATAGGAGTATTTTTAATATTAATGAAGCTCTGATATTTAAAAAATTGTTTAGTTGTAGATTCTCCAGGTAATGCTCTAAAATTTCTACATCTTTATTTTCAACACCCTTTGGGGTTCTCTTAGGTACTTTTATATTGATCTTAAAAATAGTAGAGAGCTTTATATCAGTATCAAGATTTTCATTGACAAATGTAAAAAATGTTTTTAGATGAGTGATGTAGAGTTTTTTAGAACTCATCTCTAATTCACTTTGTTTTTCTAAAACCATATTTTTGTATTCAAGAAAATTCATGATGTCAATTTTTTTGAGATTTTCAAAAGATAGAGGTTTTTCATACTGTCTTATAAACTCTATGAAACTTTTAATTGTTGTGTTGTAGGAGATGATGGTGTATTTTGATTTATTTGTGAGTTTTAACTCATTTACGAAATACTCGAAAAATCGTTCTATTTCTAGTGCAAACGACTCGTTTTTCATCAAATCCCCCTACTTTTTACAAATTTTTCTATATTATACACTATTATAATCATAATAGTGTATTAATTAAAAGCATTTTTTTAGATTTAAAATATATTTACTAGTACAATGAAGAGAATAGGGCAATTTATTGACAAGAGTTAAAAAAGATTATATACTTACAAAACACAATATATATTAAGGAAAATAATTATGTTAAATGACACTAATCCAATCAGTGGTTTACCATCTCACAATGGAATTGATGTAATGGGCAATCCACATGGAATGTCAAATGAAACTCATGATTCATACAATAATGACAACTCAAGCATTCATCTAAATTGGTGGACTTGGAAATTAGATATCTGTCTCATTCTATTAATAATTGCTATAAATGTATATGTTTTTATATAGTAATACACTAAATAAGTATATTACTAATTATGATTTATCATATATCTAGTACCTCTTCCTATTGTACCCTCTACTTTTTTGATGCACCCTTTTTGAAGTAAATCTGCAATATCCCTTGAAGCATTGGTTTCGGCGGTATTAGCAATTTTTACATATTTTGCTTTTGTAAGATCGCCTTTAAAGTTTTCACTTCCAATATCAAGGAGTCGATTAAGTACTTTTATTTGTCTTGAATTGAGATCATCTTCTCTATGTGCATCCCAGAACTTTGTTTTTTCTATGATATAGTTTAACTGTTTCCCAGCATCTAACAGTGCATGGTGCAAAGTTCTAAAAAACCACTCCATCCAGTAAGTAATATCTAGTGGATCATCTTTTTGAAATCTTCCTGTTGTTTTATCTAAAGCTTCGTAGTAACCTTTTCTATCTTCGTAGATACTCTTTGACATGGTATAGATTTTTGAAAAAGTAGATTGTTCTAATTTCGATAACACTCTATCAGTTAGTGCTCTTGTAACTCTTCCATTACCATCATCAAAAGGATGTATGATTACAAACCAAAGATGAGTAATAGCAGCTTTTTCAAGTGTAGTAGGAGCATCATTGAACCAATTTATAAAACTAGTCATCTCTACTTCAAGCATATCATGAGGCGGTGCTTCGTAATGGATTCTCTCTTTGCCATAGTCACCTGATACTACTTGCATAGCACCCTCACCTCTAAACTGGGCTACTTTAATCTTTGAAAATCCACTATACCCTTTTTCAAACATCGCATGGTGCCAACCAAAGAGTTTATCAACTGTTAAATCCTCATCATAATTTGTGTTAGCATCGATAAGGATATCTACATAATTATCCTCTTTTCTTAGAGCCTTATAATGTTCATGGGACTCTAGTCCAAGTTTTTGTTTGATGGAGGAACGAACACTTTGGCGATTGAGTATCTCGCCCTCTATTTCACAACTTGCAATAATCTCATTTTCTAAAGTTTGTGCTAATGAATAGTTTGTACTCTCTTGATCCATCAAAAGCATAAAAGATTTTAGTTTACCTTGCTCATAAGTAATATCTCTTAACAGTGGTTCTAGTTTTTCTTTATCGTACTTAAAATTGGGATACTTATCATACTCCCATATCCATTTTTGTTTTTTCATAGAGTAAGTATAGCTAAAGTGGAGTGAAAAATCAAGATTTACACACCATTAAATGGTATGTAAATTCTATCTTTACATACCATCTATTTTTTATTCTTATTAACAATATTATCAATTCTTTGACTTTCTTGCTTTAAACTTTTTTCTGGATCATAATTTGGAGTAGGGTTGTAAGTCTGTAACTTTTGTTCAGGATCATACTTCATATTACCTACTGGATTATATGTCTGTTGATTGCCTGAATTCAATGTCTTTAAATCAATATTTTGTTGGTTAAATTGTGAAGTAAATTTTTCCATTTCAGGCGAATTTACTGGTGGTAAATCTGAACCTTGCCCTAAGGGTGTAGGAATTAGCAATGAACCTGCACCACTAGCTAAATTTAGTCCTGCTTCAACATACTTACCTACATTTTCATCAGCATTTGCAGCAGCTCCGGCAAAAGCTGTTAATCCAATTGTAGATACTACCATACTAAAAAAGCCTCCTGCTCTTGGAGTGTGTGGTTCAGTATTTCCATGCATGCTAGATGGAGTATGAGTAGAATTACTTGGATTAACTTGACTTTTTAATTCAGGACTTGAAGCAACAATACTTGCACCGGCTTTATTAAAATCAAAATTACCACTTTGAGGCACTGATTTAACATTCTTCAAATCTTCCTGAGCTATTTTTACAGTGGCTTCATTTCCAGTAGCATTATTTTTAAAATGAACACTTGCTGTTCCATCTTTGTTAAAGCCTGTTACTGTACCATAATTCGAATGTCCCTTATCAAATGCTTGTACAGTTGAACCTACTTTTATTGGTTCATCAACAGGGGCACCTGCACCAAATCCAAAATTTGCCATTCTTTTATTACTTATTGGTTTGCCATCAATAACATCTTGTTTTAATGCATTTAGTCCTTTAATTTCTTTTGGATCATTGGAATGTGTAATTGCCTCATCAATTCTCTTAGTAAATTCTTCTCTACCTACTTGCTCAACACCTTTAGAAGCTTGAGGACGATTTCCAAAAGTCTCTTCAAGCTTTCCTTCAGCTTTTAATGCATTTTGTTTAAAAGCAGTTGCTTTTTCATCTACTGAGCCATCATTATTAAATATAAAACCATTTTTCTTTGCTGCTTCTCCTAATCCTAAGTCTTCAAAGGCTTTTTTGGTTCCTGCTCCTCCTTTACCAGTTTCAATTGCTGTTTCTGCTTTTTTTGTAGCCTGTTCTATGTCATTTACAGCTTTCTCAAAATCTGTAGCTTTGGAAAACTTCTTCTCAAATGCTTCTTGAATTTGAGGGGCATATCTTGAACCAAATAAACCTGCCGCAACTCCTGATAGTAATACAGCAGCTTCCTTTTTAACACCGTCTTGTGTTTCCTTACTAGCATTTGCTAAATTACCTAAAAAATCTTTTTTTGCTTGTTGATATTCAGGATTTTGGTTATTAGTTACACTTGTTCCTTTAGTAGTAATCTGATCATCTGTTTTTGTTGCATCATCAACTTTTTGAATTTCATCTTTTACATCATTAGCAAAAACAGAATTTGGTTCTGGATTAGAAGCAATAACTCCATTTTTCAGATCTCTTTCTGTTTTAGAAATATTACTATTCATCCTTTCAAGAGTTTCAACTGCTGTTTCATTTGCATTTTTAGATTGCTCATCTTTAAATAGATTTCTAATAGGCTCATTTGTTGAAAACTTTTGACCACTTACTTCACTCTCTTTATGAGCATATAATTGCTGTAGCTGTTTTGTAGAACTATCATCAAGTTGATAAGTATCTGATTTTCCATCTTTATTTGTTACAACTAATTGCCCACTTTTATTTGTAGAAATAGAATCGCTATCAGTTAGTGTAACTCCAACTGCTTTTGTAGCAATATTTGTGGCATTAGCTAATGCTCCTCCAAAACCACCTTTACCTTTAAATAGTCCAGAGAATGCATTTAATCCAGAAGTAGGAGATACCTGTGCCACATTTGCTGTTGTATTGTCTTTTGAATAACCTGTAGTATCGTTAACAGAAGTATCTTTACCTTCTGTATCTGAATGAGTATATGCTTTTTTAAATGCTTCTGTTAAGACACCACTTGTTGCTTTTTCAACTGCTTTTTGTTTAGCATACTCTTCTGTTGCCTTAACTTGAGCCATATCAACATTTTTAATATCTTTGGCTCTACCATTTTCATCAATTGTAAATGTTCCTTTAGAACCACTAGAAGTGGTTACATTTTGAGTTGAAGTGCCATCTCCATTGTAGGTTGTTTCAACTGTTGTACCGTTTTCATTTCTGATTTTAGAATGCGTTAATTCACCATTATTATAATCAAACTCACCACTTACAGTTTTTCCTGAACTATCTGTTGAAGTATATTTAATGCCTGTACCACTTAAAATTTCTCCATTTTTTCCAAATGTCATAGCTCCATTTAGTTGTGTAACTGTTCCATCTGTACCAACATTTGTCCATGTTCCATTTTGATATGATGAACCATCAGAATTATTTTTTACCTGAGTATTTGCACTCCAGTTAGCTCCTACATTACCTCCTCCGTGATGTCCAGCAATCGTATTAAGCCCCTGAGAAATACCTTGCATTGCTCCACTTACCATACCTTGATTCGATTGACTTGTCATGCCTTGTGTTGTTGTTAAATTGTTTGCTCCAAAACCTTCTCTTTGAATATTATATGCCTGTCCCATACCTAACATCGATGTAGTGTCATGTTTGTTTGCCATAGTGTTATCCATTCGAATGTTACCGCTTTGCCAACTTCCTGTACCCATCTCACTACCTACTGCTTCACCTTTTGCAACTCTTCCGGTAATCCCTCCTGTCATCATTGCTAATGCTCCCATTGAAAACCCTCCAACTATAAGTCCACTAATTGTAGGAACCATCCAATACATTGAAGATATCATATTAATATAGTCTAATGATGTTGACTCAACTAGTGGTTTAGTCATTGAAGTTAATGTGCTGTCTGCATAAGCATCTATTACCCCTTGAGCTTTAACTGATACAAGATGATTTAATATGATTTCTCCTAAATGCCATGTTGCTAGCCACATAAGCATTGTTAAATATCCAACAAAAGATTTAAAAGCTAGTGGTGTTAACATAATAAGTGCTAGCATCGGTGTAAGTCCAGCAACAACTGACATCAATATACCCTTTGTTACAGGGATGTATTTAGAACCTAATATCCCTGAAACAATCATATTTGAACTAGCTACACTTTCAGCTTTACCTGCATACATTGCTAAACTTTCTGAGTTTGAAGCATTCATAGCTGCATAACTTTTAAAGGCTCCATTAAAAGCATTTATTGAAGCATTCTGCATTAACATAGTATTTGCTGAAGCTGTGGCACCATGAAGCCATTGATGTGTTGTTCCAAGTTTAGAAGATATCGCAGCAGCACTACCAAATCCCATTTGTGTAGCTAAATTTTGCATTGCTTTGCCACCTGCGGAAAAATATGTAGTCATATCTGAATTAATTGATGAATATGCATCTGTACAGCTCTTAACCTCTTTTGTACCATCTGATTTTATATATTCCACTAAGACTGCTGGATTAGTTCCTCCCATATATGACCATAAATCATTACTTTGCATTGCTAAATCATAATCTTTAATACCATCATCAAAATCTGGTAATGCACATTCTATTGAATAGTTATAAACATTTTGAGATAATCTTGTATCTGTGATTTTGTAGCTAAGTGATGAGTTAAATAAATTCAATGGCAACATCATTCCACCATCTGTATATCTAAGGGTTGCAGGTATTGAAGAAGCACTTTCATATGCAAGGCCTAGCTTATAATCAAGGGCTGAAATCAAACTCATGGGATATCCAACTGCCCAAGGTACACCATTAATTACTTTATTATTGCCAGTATTTGTTAGATCATCTATTTCAATTGATACTTGAGCGACTGCAAAGGCTGACCATACACCTGTAGAAAGCAAAAATATTTTTGGTACTTTTAAAATATCTGAATTAGGTATAACTGTTGCCATTGCACCTACAAATAGTGCTAATGACAATGTTAATTTCCAAGCATCTTTATAATCATCATAATGAAATAAAAAGGCTATCATTTGTAATGTTTCGCCTAATATATCTCCATACCCCCATGAATATACAGTGTAATCAGCACCAAATAATGATGTGCTGAATATTAAAAGAAAAACACTTATCCACTTCATTATTTAGGCTCTCTAAGTTTTTTGATTAGTTTTGTTAATGAAATATCATTTGACTGTTTTTCTAATTCCTCAAGATGATATAGCATATTCCAATCGCCACAACTTTTATATATTTTTCCTGTTTTAACTTCCTCTTTTGAACCTTCACTCCCTTGAAAACCTTTATTCAGATAAGAAACATCTTTTGCATATACAATGCAAGGGACTTCATTTATTTCATATCTTTCAAACAACAAGGGGTCTAATAATATAGATGGGTTCATCTTTTCATTTGGCTTGTATTCAATAACTTTTTTTAGAAACTCCATTGTTGGCATAATCTTTTCACAACCATTAATACAACCTCTTAAAAGTAAAGAACCATTTCTCAATTTATTTTTATCCAAAAACAAACCATATTCATGCCATATAGAAAGTGGAACAGAACTACTCATAAATATATATATTCTATTGTTTGATATAAAATCTTCAATATTAATATCTATCTTTTGACCACCATTTTGATTTAAAGAAGTTTGAATATTGCTAAATATCTCTTTTTTTGTTGCTCCGCCATAAACTTTAGTTTCATAAGAGTTAATTCTATCTTGCAATCCATTCATGGCATTTTGAATTTGTTCTTTATAGATACTTGTATCAGGTTTTTTAAGGGTTTTATTCATATCAAAATATAGATCTTCCCTTTTTTTATCAATTTTTTCTATCTGATCATAAAAATCTGCAAAAGCATTTATACATATAAATAGTGTAAATATAATTATTTTAGAATACACAACAATCCCTTTTTCTGTAAGTCATAATTGTCCAAACATGATTATTAACACCTGGTGTATTTTGTCCGTGTGCCCATATCATTCCACTTCTTCCAATTGGTGTTCTAAATGGCCATAGCATTAATGGATAAATTGGATAAAGTGCATAAGCTGATTTTCTCATTATTGGCATTGGATATTTACCACATAATCCGACATTGCCCAAACTACCCCATAAGATTAGTTCCCTGTGCATTTTAAATATCATTCTAGCTCCTGCTGCCATTGCATTATCTGCACTTGCTACACCACTATTTGATGAACCCAATGGAAAAATATTCCCCCATGAACCAATACACCAATAAAGAGGGTCTAATGGAAAACCAAAGTTTGCAGCAACACTATCAGCTATGCAAGCAAATTGAGCAAACATATTAGTAAACAACAATGCATCCGGAGTTAATATTATTGACCAACTATCACTTTGCCATGTTGGATCAATTGAAGTTGGGTATAAACTATCCACACTAGCATCTGGTGATAAACAAGCTACATCTACAAGTAACTGAGCTAATTTGAGAAATGGATATTTGATGTATGTAACTTGATAACTCTCATTATTACTTGCTCCTTGAGCTGATGGAGTTCCTGCTTGAAAATTATTACCTAATCCTGGAAGAGGAATTGATACTCCTAAAGATGGGATACAATTCGATATTCCACTTACATCCATTGTTGCAAAAGGCTCCCAAAATGATAGTGTTAATCCTATTCTTGGAAATGGATCAGGACAAACACATATAGGACTTGAAACATCAGCATAATCTTCCGCCATTGTAGAAACACCTAATGGAATACCTGCAAATCGTATTGGTAAAAGATTATAAACCGTAGTAATCATATTTGTTAAAACGATACCTAAAGAAGCTCCTCCTCCTATTGCAGCTTCACAAGCAGCTGCATTTGGACTAGCATGTGCAAGTTGAAATGTTGAAAAAATGACTAAAAGAATCTTACTTACTTTTTTTAGCATTATATACCTCTACTTTAATCTTATTAACACTTTTATCAACACTAACAATGCTGATAGTTTCTTTGATTTTAAATTTCTCTTTTATATTTTTTGTCAACATAAAAGCATGCTTTCCTAAATCATCTTTAACAAGCTCTTTTGCCTTACACATTGTTGATGTAGCTAAAAAATGTTTATCTTTATATCTAGTAGTTCTAAGATTTTGTACAAAACTTTTTTCATCAGGATCACAAGGATTAAAAATTACTATATCTGGTGGAATAGCTTTAATAAATTTGATTGGGTTTACTTGAGTTCCTTTTTTATATAAAACTCCTTCATATTGACCATACCGATTGTATTTTGGTATATCTTGCTCTAATGTATATGTTGGATCAATATAATAAACATAGCTTTTTGTTGCACTTATTGTTGATTCTCCAGACATATTTTGTGCGTCGTTTTTTAGCTTTTTTACATATTCTTTTGCATTCTTTTCTATAAGGGGTTTTCTTTCCATTACTTCATCTATAAAACTTTTTTCTACAATAGAATATGTTTTTGCAAACACTGCACTTGATAAAATTGTTATCAAAAATATTTTAGAAAACAGGGGATGCTCCTCTCTCAATTTGTGATAGATCTACAAATCCAAAATATTTGCTGTCATATGCATATGGATGTGTAGCTATTGCAAAGAATTTATCATTTGGAATAAAACCATTGAATATAAACTGTGACAATGGTTTGCCTGCCATATCTGTTTTTTTAGCGGTACTAATGTAACTCCCATCACAATAGTAATTTAGACCTCTAGTCTCCAAATATTGGCCACTTTTGCAACCAACATATTTCAATAAATATTTTGCTTTTTGAGTATATGAATCTTTTTTCGGTACAAATAAAATGTATTTATGTACACTGGGATTAAATTCTTTATATGTAATCCAAACACTCTGAGGCAAACAAGAATCAAGGGTGTAATCAATTCTAATTGGCAAGTTCTTGTAAACCGGCGGGAAAAGTGTTAAAAACAATAATGAAATATAAAAAAATCTACTTATGAGAATGTATTTGAATGTCTCTATAAACTTCATCAGTAATATCCACTATTTTATTGCTTTTAAAACCTTTTACATCGATTACTGCCCCTTTTATTAGAAATAATGTATTTGGTTCATCAATTAAAAATCTTTTCAAAGATGCTTCAAGAACTTCCAAATTTTTTTGCAAAGTAATTGCATATTGATTCTCATTCATCTCTTTATTTAGAAATTTTTTTACTGTAATGGGATCTTGAATAATTTTTTGCATATCAACAGTCTTAATATGAAGAGATAAATATCTGTCGTACAGGAAAAGAGTTAAAACATTAGTGAATACAATAATTGTAAGCCACATCAGTTTTGGCATGTATTTTTTTGTAAGATTGAAACTAGCATCTCTTTTTTGTGCTGTATTTTCCATATCTATCCTTCATAATTAAGATAGTGAAATAATACAACACTTATTTTGTTTTGTGATTATATTTGAAATTTTTCTAATTTTGGGATAACACTTTTTATTTCAAATTCTTCACTCATTTCAATAAGAAGATTGTATATATCTGTCGAAATCTCATTTAACCTCTGTTGATAAAGCAAAATATCTTCATTTGAAACATTTTGTCCTAGCTTTTTATACATTTTATCGAAAACTACATCTGTAAATAATGACAATTGGTGGAGTTCTTTTGCTTGTGATGTATTAAACTTCATATATCCTCCTAAACGCTTATTGTTTCTGCATTATGAAAATATCTTGAAGCTCTTTGTAACATTTTCATTTCACTTTCGCTATAGCCTAAATATTTACTCTCCATTCGATAAGTAGTATGAGCAAGTCTTGGAGAAAATACCATAGGAGCATTGCTTATAAGAATTTTTTGAGACTTGATAATGTCATTATTTGTAAGAGCTTGTAATACGGGTATAACTTTTTTATCAGTTATTTTTATAAATTCATCTCCATCACTTAAAACTTGTCTGATTACATTTTTAAAATATGTAAATTGAAAATATACATATTTTCCTGATTTACTAGCTATAGAATTTAATCTATTTCGTCCTTGTGGCAGTTCCTCTACACTGATTAGGTTTTGTTTTAATAACGACTTGAAAGTAAACTCATTAAAATTGTCTATTATGAGTTGATCACCTAACGATAATTCTCCCATTCCTTTATTATTTTGCATATCATCCTCCTCTGTTTGTTGATTTTTTTCATTAGTTTCATTTTCATCAATATCTTCATTTTTTATCTTTTGTGTTTTAGATATCTTGTGTTTTAAAATTTGGATATTTTTCTGATTTAAAATTGGTGTATCATCATAATAATCTTGACTACTTTTTTGTTCTGAACTTTGATCCTCTTCTTCATTATCCTCTTCATTTTTTTTATCTGATTCAGAATTGTCTTTTTTTGTCTCTTTTTCTCTATACTCTCTAATTTCTTGTTTTCTTGCACTAGAATCCGCTTCTTTTAAAAGTGTTCCTAAACTATAAATGACACGGTTCTCTTCAGTATCTTCAATAGAAAGATGATGAAATTTCACTACTTCTGAAATTAAATCTATTGACTTATAAGATGGGAACTTATTTTTTAAAATAAGATCACTAATAAATTCATGATGCTGTGTCGCAAATATTTTTTCTTCTAAATTTAAGTGATGAATTTTATTTAATGTTTTAAAATTTGTTATTTTTCCTATGTCATGACTCAATGCAGCAATGAGCATTTTAGGTGCTTGAATATTTACCATGCTCTTATCACTTTTTAAACCCATTTCAAATATATGTCTTACAACATTTAGTGTATGTTGCTCCAATTTAATATTTTTCAGTATCTGATATGAATTCTTTTTATTTGTGATAGAAACTTTCTCAAGTTCTATTTTTTCATTATCTTTATCAAATAAACTGACAACACTAGGCACATCTCCATGGTGTTCAATCATTGCTAACAAAACACACGCAATTTCTATTTCATTCTCATCATAGGCATTTATATACTCTACTATATAGTCTTTGATAATGTCTGTATTTCTAATACGGTAATTAAACACAATATCAAGAACGCTTGTTTTAACCATACCTGATTCATAAAAACTATTTGTAAGTGAGTTTTTTTTATTTTGTTCTATTCTTTCTATATCACTTCTATCAAGCCATATATTTGAGATTTTTTCCATATCAACAAATTGAATTTGACAATTTGCTCTATTATCTAGTTTATTTTTAAAAAATCTTCTTTGTATCACAATAAAAAGTGTTAAGAAAGAAATGATTGCTATAGATAGTAAAATCAGCTTCGTCTGAAATGAAGCAATATTTTGAAAAATTTTAATGCCAAAAGTTCCGTGGTCATAATAATGAAAAATATTTCCTAGAACTAATGAAAAAAATAAAATCCACACAAAGGCAATAAAGTAATACAGCATGTTGTTACCTTGATGTTTTTTGAGCTGGCATTACAACTTTAATCTCTGTACCATCAACCCGCTGCACCTTACCTTTGTAATTACCTTCAAAACCAAAATAAAAAAATTCTCTAGGCTTTAAATCTAAAAACATTCTTGGCTCTAAAATTTCTTTTTTATCTTCCCTCATCATGAGATTTTGAGTTGAAATCAACGATGAAAATTGTATGCTCTCGCCTCCATATTGAGCAACACTTTTAGCTGTTTCAATATCAACAAGTTTTAAAAAAATTTTTGTGTTCGTATTTGCCAAAATCATTTTTGCTTTTTCTTCACCAACTGCATCATCTAAATCTGCAAAACTTTGAGAAAATGCACTAATCATCACATTTGCTGACCGAGATTTATTAAATAAATTCTCAATTCCCATATAGAGTGAATTAGAAGCTTCATCAATATAGATTGATAAAGGTTTAAGAAAAGGTCTATTGTCAACATTTCTTCTACCAATTGAGCTTTGAATCATAGACAAGACTGTTTTAGACAAAGTATCACTATTTAATTTTGACAACATTGATGGAGTTTGAACATACATTACAACTCCTTGGTCACTATCTAATTTATCAATAAATGCATTTGGCTTACCATGCCCTATCACTCGCCCTACGCTACCTATTGTAAGTTGAGTTAGAGTTGTTCTAAGTGTTGTAGTAACTTTTCCAAAATACTCAACAGGCGAAGATAATACATTGTGTAAAAGGTTTAAAACCAATTCCAAATCATCTTCTAATACATATCGAGGAGAAAGCTTTATAGCTTTTAGACTTGTTTCTAACTTTGTAAGTCCTGCATGACTTGCATAGCTGTAAATATCGTAAAAAGTTAAAGGAGTAGTATCTCTATTTTCTTTTTTTTGAATCAATCGTGAATAAACAATTGCACTTGTTGTTTCTTGAGCTATTGAATAAAAAAATGGATCTTTTGCAGGTACTGAAGCAACTGTATGATTTATAATTTCATCAACCATGTAGTAGTTAGCTAGTGGGTTTATCTTAATAGAAATGTCTGGATAAACAGTCGATAATAGCATAAAATCGTTCATTCTATCTGACTGTACACAAGACTGATATGCTCTACTAATTAGCTCATTGTCAATTTTTGGATCAATAATTACTACATTATGACCATTTTTTATATCTTGCTCAACCATCACTTCAATAAGTCTTGATTTACCACTTCCTGTTGTTCCAAAACAAAACAGATGCCCTTTTCTATTTGCATTCATCATTTTTATAGGTATAAAATTTTTTTGTTCTAAATCATTAATATCAAATCCTGCTCCAATTTCAATAAACTCTTTATATTCTTGCTCTTTTTCTTGAATATATTGATTATATTGCCCTTTAAAATACTCTTTTAAGATATTTAAGTACTTAAAATTTTGACAACAAGGTTTAATACTTTTCATATGTATCTTTCATATCTCCGGAAGTAAAATAATTCCTAAATTTGAGCATTACTAGTGCTAAAAAAGATGAAACTACCACTTGAAAAATTAACATTGAGATAGCTTGATTATAGTGTTGCAATATGGCTGTTATATCAAGATGAAGATAGGATATATATTCTTCAAATTCACCACTTTCAAGAATACTTTTTAAAGTATAAACTCCAAAGAGTATTAAAACTCCTGAAACTATAGATGATGTCATTTTCCCCATAAAAAGTACTGTAATCATTTTCTTAGTAACTTCACCACTAACATATCTTGAATACGAGCCAAGCCACATAGTTAATACGATTATCAACACAACCCATATATTAATAAAAAAAGTATCTGCTAAAACACTAATTCGGGGAGTTTGAGATGTAAATCCATAAAAACAAGCCAAATATAAAACAATCAATATATTCATAAAAAGCCCAGTTTTAAAGCCCAAGGCAAACCCATTTAGTGACTGTCCTATTGTAAATAAATCCTTATCTAATTTATTTGTTACAACTTTTTCTTGCACTGATAATGTTTGAAGGTGTGACAAATATTCAAATAAAGATAATTTGTTAAATACACCTTTCTCTTTTTGCCTGTTATGTTGATTGTTAAATGCACTAGTATCAGTCCAATTTATATCAGGTCTAAACCCTTGTCCGCTATTATTTGATGTACTCATTCAATTTCTCCTATTTTGATATGTTGTTACCTAGATTTTTTAGCCCACTTATAATTCCATTGATGTCTGAACTACTAGGTAAATCGAAAGCATCTGTAAAATCCATTTTAGAAAAATCTAATTTTTCAAAATCTTCTACTTGAAAGCCTTGACAATTTGGTGATTCTGCACTTCCAAAATTACGACCTAATTGAATATTCCCTTGCTCTACGATTGTTTTTGCAAGCTTGCTATTAAAACAGCAATATGATTTTTTCTTTTGCACACATATTTTGGCAAACCCTAATTTGATTTTTTTGGAGCAATACTCCCCAATTTCTCTACATAATTGAGCATCCTTTTTCTTAGCTAAAAGCTTCTCATCATCTTTACAACTTACAAGTCCCCACAAAGTATCTTCATAGCCACCACAACAAGCATGTCCACTAAGATTGTAAAGTGCATCCCAACTTCTACATCTTAAATCTTGTCCACTAAAAATATATATATTTCCTGCACAATTACCATCTTCAGTCCACCCATCATTATTTGTATCATTAGAGCCTTGAACAGAGCCTGCATTTTCAAAATCTGTCATTCCAAAGCATGGAAATGGACTACATTGCCATTTATTGTCAACCAATGAACACGGTCTATCATCACTAACTTGGCAAGTAAATTTTTCTCTTTTGCAATTATTAACGGGTGGTGTTGAGCTATTACATGCATCATCAAGAGTTGATGAATTATCAGCAGAAGTGTTTGGATCAGTTTTACTTGAGATGCAATCTCCACCTGTATTTTGTGGTATAAAGTTATAACCTTGAGATGTTTGGCTATCTGAACAAACATAGGTATAATATGTGTAATTAACACTTTTTTTACAAGTGCCATCAGGTTGTACACTTGGATGTGTAGAAGGACATGTTAGAGCTTTTTGTTTATAACACTTTGTAGGGTCTGCACTTATTTGTGAACCATTAACATATGCACTATCATCACAAACATAGCTATCTGAAGTATTTAGTGTAAAAGTATTTGATAAATAAGGGTCGCCTACTGCACTTCCACCACACCATGCATTTTGAAAATAAATAGAGCATGCCCCGCTAGAATTACAAATTACTCTACCTTGAGAGCCTGTATAAGGTTGATAATAAATGCCGTTTAGAAACTGATTCGCATCAGCAATATCTATAGTCTTTTTTAAACTTCCTTGTGTTGGACAACAATCATAATATTTTATTGTTGCACTATTTCCACTACAAGTAATGTCTATATGACAGCATGAGTCTGAACCAGGAGCACATAATATTGATTTAGTTACACAAGATAGATTAGTTACCTTTGTTGCATCTTTTACGCTATTGTCATAACAAATTCCATTTATCATTACTCCATCACAAATTTTTTGAGTATAGTCTTCTGCTGTTCCTGTATTTTCAACACTATAACCATTTTCATAATCCCACTCTTGAGCACATTCTGCCATTTGACTAGGACAATACTCTGTTCCTTTTGTATCTGTTTGACAATCTACCAAAGAAGCTGAACCGCTTAAAACTTCACTGTCTTTTATCTGCGTATTACATTTTCTACCCGAAAATTCTTCAACAACATTAGATGGTGCTTCATAACAAGTAGGTTTAGTATCGAATTCAATAACAGCACTAAATTTTGGTGATGGATTATTATAATGAGGACCATAATCTCTCCATTTTCCTGTTGTTCCAGACATCAATACATAATATTCACCTGGATTTTCTATTAATACTCTTGTGCCATCTGAAGTACCAATATTACTTGAATCTTGAGAATATACTAAATTTGAAATATCCATAGAATCCCAATTTGAATAAGATAATGTAGTATTTAAAACCGTTTGAAATCTGCTCCTATCATACTTAGTTGTACAAGTAGTATCAAAACAATAATTAGTTGATTTATTTGGATCATATACCCCAATCCAACTTTGCGAATTTGCACCTATCATATCTTTAATAAAACTATTTTCGCCACTACTGTTTGGGATAGCTAAATATCCTCCATTTGCAGTTGCAAATCCTTTTGCTGTTTCAAAATCCATAGTGTTACCACTTATTGCATAGTAATGGCTACCATAGCTTTTGAATTCTCCATCATAGTCTCCACAATTTATTGCAAATAGTGAACTTATAGAAATAATTAGCGACAATAATATTTTAAATATACGACTCATGATATGTCCTCTTTTTTAATTTGAGGAAAAAAATTTAAAGAATAAAAGTTCTTTAAAACCTTTTGGTAGTAATTATTATTATGAACCTTTCCGTTGTAGCAATTAAGAGCTTTATAGTTTTCTCCATGTTTATTGACACAACTTCTTAATACCCAAGCACCCACATATATATTGATTTTTGGATTAAAAAGATCATCTTTTTCTATTCCATATTTTTTTAAAAATGGCAAATGTACACTATTTATTTGCATCAAACCTATGTCTAAACTTCCATTACGATTTTTTGCTAATGCTTTTGGGTTTAAATTACTTTCAACCTTTGCTATTGAGTACAACATCTTAGGATTGATGTTGTACTTTTTTGATGCTTCTAAAAAATACTGCTCGATATTTCCAAATGCACTTACAATTAAAGCTATAAGCAAAACTATAATTTTCATTTACTGCTCTTATTAGTTAAAATACTTTTCTATTTGAGGAATATTTGCACCATTAATTACATCAATGATTTTCTTTTTATCATTATCAATAACAAATATTTTAGGTGTACCTGTGATTTTTAAATTATGAGCTAAAGATTCCATTTTTGAAAGTTTATTTTTTGCCACATCTGTTATTTCAACATCAACAAGCTCAAGGTTTTTAATTTTTTGTGCGGTGCTTTTAGGGTCACTTGAACTTAATATTTGAAGGCTCATATTTCTTGCATTAGGATGCATTTCTAAAGGTAGAAAGTTTATATATAGCCTCACATCTTTTGTGGCAAAAAAATCTTCTGCTTTTTTACAGAATGGGCACTCTGGATCTGTAAAAATTACAAAGTCATATTTTGATTTTCCATTTCCAAAACTCATCTCAAGAGCATTTTTAGTTAGTTGCTCTAAAGAAATGCTTTTAATTTGTTCATTTTGTAAATGTTCTTGCCAATTTTTAACATCGTTTTGAGTTAAAGACTGCCCTGAAGCTGTCCAGATTTCGCCGAAAATTATCAAATTTTTAAAAGGACTAACATAAAGCATTTGCCCATTATCTAAATAAACTTTATAGTAGCCCTCAAGCTCTTTTGATTTTTCATATTTGGTAAATTTTGTATTTGGAATTACAGATTGAACATAGGATTTTTCAATATCACTTTTATTGTGAAGTGACACAACTGCTGTAGATTCTTTTGCATTTAAAGATAGTGCTAAAATTGCACTTATGCTTAATGTAGTGAATAATTTCAT